>DATEKZ010000033.1:0-2062 GCA_035277185.1 Verrucomicrobiia bacterium | reverse complement strand
CATTGAATTAAGGGCTGCCGGATGAATCCGGCGTTCCTATTGGTCGGCGTGCGTGCGCGTCCTGGCCCTCGGTCGAGGAGGTGGGGTCCCTGATCTTATCTTCCTCGTCCTCGAATTTCCGTCTTAATTCGCAGGCACGGGCCTACAAACCTGGTTTGACCACATCGCCGGGACCTGATGGCGCAGGCGCCAGGCCTTGAATGCCTTGAGCAAGGCGCCCAGTTCAACCGTGACGGCGCGCATTTCCCGCTGATCGTCGGCAAATCCGTCCGGCCGGTAATCGGGAATCGCATCGTCGTCCTTGCGCACGTAAGCGAGCGCGCGCAGGAGCCGTTCGCGTTCCGCCCGGCTGCCTTCGCGAAACGAGCCATCCTCCGCCGCCACCAACAGCGCGGCGAACAAGCGGCAATTCTGTTCGATGAAATGTTCGCTGAGATCGCCTTTCGACAGTCTCTTCAGCTTTCCGATTAAATCCAGTGGCAGGCAGCCGCGGGACAGTGTTTCACGCAGTGTTTCCAATTCTTGAGGAGTGATCCATTGCGAGAGAGCGGGCCGCGACACCAACGTCCGCGCCGGGGGAACGAGCCGGGCTTCGCCAATCGTTAATCCCAAACCGCCTGTACAGGTTTCCATAGGGCTGCGACTTTAGCGACGGGACCGGCGGCCTGTGGATTACAATTCGCCGTCGGGTTTATCATCCCTATGAAACTCCCCAAAGATTCAGGGCGGACAGGTAACCGGACCGCGACCTTTCAGGCCGCAGCGGGTCCGATGAGAGCGGCGGCTTTGGAACAATCGAAGGTCTCCGCGCGTGTGGAGCCGCTGCGGCCTGGAAGGCCGCGGTCCGACAGCGTACCGCTCGGTTCATGGCCTCAATTTCCATTCTTAACTACGAGAGCGTAGGAAAGCAATCGACCGCGGGAACTTTTTCTTGTCCGCCCGGCCGGGAATCGAAATGATCTTGAAGTGAGCGCACGGCGAGCAATTTTTGTGACGGCGGTGCTGGGCGCCGGCCTTTGCTTCGCCCAATTCAGGCCTCGCCCGGATTCCGATTCCGGTATCGGCAATTTCGTCCGGCTTGAAGGGGGATTGGTGGTAAACGAGGACGAGATTCAAACCGCCCGCGAAACCGACACTCACTCGACCGGCACTCCCGACTGGACCAACGCTGCGGGTTTCGGACCGGACGTGTTCACCTTCACGCGGGTCATTTTCAAGTCGGATCCCAGCCCTCGATCGAATCGAGGCAGATTACGCTGGCTGGGCTGGTGGGTGGATTATCCCGACGCTGACCTGAACCTCTCGTATCGCCTTCAACAATTGACCTCGATCAGAACCGATCCGGACGCGCGGGTGTTGAAGTTGACCGACCCAAGCCTGCCCGATTACCCGTTGCTTTACATGGAGCACGCGGGCTACCTGCGCCTCAGTGACGATGAGGTCGCCGCCTTGCGGAAATACCTGCTCAGCGGCGGAGCTTTGTTCGTCAACGACTTCTGGGGTTCGGAGGAGTGGGACGGGTTTGCGAGCGAGATGAACAGGGTCCTGCCGGGGCGGGCATGGACTGAACTGACGACCGACCATCCGCTGTTCTATTGCGTTTACGATCTCCGGGGTCCGATGAGCCGTTTGCAGGTGCCCACCATCCAGTTTTGGAACCAGAACCACGATCCAAACGATCCTCAATCATCGCTCCAGCGGGTTTACCGGGGTGAAGGCTCCGAGGAAATGCATGTCCGGGCGATGCTCGACGACCGCCAAAGGATGATGATCCTTGCCATCCATAACAGCGACGTCAGCGACGGTTGGGAACGAGAGGGTGAGAACGAACTCTATTTCAACAGATACTCCGAAAAGGTGGCCTATCCACTGGGGATCAACATCATCTTTTACCTGATGACGCATTGAAACATAGCAGGGAGTTGAGGGCGGGAGGGTTGAGAGTCAAAAACATCGAACACCGAACGTCCAATGCGTCGAAACCATTCGATGTTCGGCGTTGGATGTTGGACGTTCGATGTTTCTAGACGACGCCCCCTCACCCCGTCCCTCTCCCCCGGTG
>DATEKZ010000032.1:0-3023 GCA_035277185.1 Verrucomicrobiia bacterium | reverse complement strand
TTGGGCGAGCGCCTTGACATGCCGGCTTCCGCCATCACCGAAGCGGTGTTGGAGGAACACCTGCGGCCGCGCGGTCTCGCGGAGGAAACGCTGAAGTCCTTGCACGAGCTCTTTCAAGTCTGCAACCAGGCGCGCTACGCGCCGCAACGGTCGAGTGAAGAACTGGCCTCCCTCGTTCCCCGAGTGGAACGGGCGCTGGCATCACTTCGCAGATTGAAGGGCTGATGAACGGCGTTCCGACACTCATGGACTCATCGGGCCAACGGGATTGCAGCAAGCTCTGGTCATGCTTTCCCCGGCCCACCCATTTCCACGAACCGAAGCGTGCCGCCGGCATCCTGCCGGCAGTACCGGAACGGGTCTGCCGACGAGACGTCGGCAGCACGTTGGCAGCCGCGTGCACGGCCGCAACTCACGTCCCAATATTGGAGGTGTTCACAGCCCCAACCGAAACGTGCAGCCTACGCGATCGTCTCGTTCTCCTTCTGCTGTTGCTGTGTCTCCTCGGGCGATTGCCCTCGCTGGCCAACGACGCGGACTCCAGTTTCGAGAGCGCAAACAAGCTTTACGAGCAAGGCAGGTTCATCGACGCCGCCGCATCCTATCAGAAGATCCTCCAGACGGGCCGCGTGTCCGCGGCGCTTCATTTCAACCTCGGCAACGCGCTGTTCAAATCAGGACAGGTGGGCCGCGCCATTCTGAATTTCCGCCTCGCCCAGCAACTGGCTCCTCGGGACCCGGACATTCGCGCCAACCTCCAGTTCGCGCGCAACAGCGTCGGCGCCGGCGGCAGCCGCGCAACGGATCGCTGGCGGCGCTGGGTGCACCGGCTGACGCTCAATGAGTGGACCGCGGTCACCGTTGCCGCGCTTTGGTTGTGGTTCGGTTTGTTGGTCGCCGGACAATTGCGGCCCGGCTTCAAAAGAGCCTTGCGCGGATACACCGCGATCGCGGGCGCCACCGCGCTCCTGCTGGGGACCGGCCTTGGACTCGCATTCTACGACCGGTTTCACACGCTCTGGGCGGTGGTCGTCACGCCGGAGTCCGTCGTGCGCTACGGTCCGTTGGAGGAATCGCAGAGCCATTATAAATTGCGCGACGGCGCCGAAGTGATCGTGACGGACCGCCAAAACGGCTGGCTGGAGGTGGTTGATTCGGCCGGAAGAAAGGGCTGGCTGCGCCGCGACCAGGTCGTTTCGTTGCGGGAGTCGGTTGATCGACAGAGCATGGTTGGCGCTGCAACCCGATAGGCACTGTTTAGTTATTCCGTTGGGAACATTCAACATTCAACAACATCCAACAAACACTGCGGTCCATTGGCTGTTCCATTCCTTGGATGTTGGGCGTTCGGCGTTGAATGTTGAATGTTTTCTATCGGTTCATGCCAGCAGGATACCCGCGGTCCGATTCGGTTGCGGCGCCGCCTTCGGTCCGCACCTGTGCGCCGAAACGCACAGTCGATTTTGGAGGCCGTTGTGTTTAGAGTCGATCAACTCAACAGCCGACTCTCAGCCGGTCCGATTCGGCTGTCGGGTTTGTAAACGGTGTTACGATTAACAACGGAAATGGCTTTAGGTGAGATCGCGATGGATGCTAGAGTCTCCCGCATCAACCCGACAGCCCTTGACGAAAGGCCTCAAAGCGTTCCAGGCATGCGTATGAAAACTGATTTCAAACCCATTCGAACGGTACGTGAATGCAGTCGAACGCGGCGTGCGTTTACCTTGATCGAACTCCTTGTGGTGATCGCGATCATTGCGATTCTGGCCAGTCTGCTCTTGCCGGCACTGGCCAGGGCCAAAGCAAAGGCTGCACAAACCTATTGTATCAACAACCTCAAGCAACTTGGCTACGGCATGGCGATGTACCTCGGCGAGAATCGTGACGCGTTTCCCGGGACGGCCTCACGCAATACGTACGGCTTCCACACGGAGGACTGGATTTATTGGCGCACCAACGTGGCACAGTATCCGCCGGTCACAAAAAGCCCCATTGCAGTCCATATCGGCTCGGTCCAGAGCAATCTGTTCCGCTGCCCGCTCGACAAGGACGACAGCGAACGTCGCACCGGCGATGCGAACGGTCCTTACAACTACAGTTACTCTCTCACCAGCCTTGACTTGTCGGGCACGAGAAATCTCGGAATGGCTTCGATTTTTCAAGGCAGCCTTAACAACCCAACGCCTTACTTGTATCGAATCAGTTCCGTCGTCCGGCCTACAGACAAAATCATGTTTGCGGAGGAGCAGACCACGCACAAAAAAGGCGAGAGCATCGATGTCGGCGGCACCTCAAGTATTATTAACGACGGTCGCTGGGTCCCTCCCGGGGACAATATCACATTACGGCACAACAAGAGGGGTAACGTGACTTTTGCTGACAGCCACGTGGGAACCATAACACCACAGTTGGCGGACAATCCCCTTTACCACGATCCGGGCCGGTGAGTTCACGGGTTTTAGACTGGAACATCCCAGCGGTACTGGAATCCTGAACGGAAGAACAAGCATGACTCGACTGACGTTTCTCCTCGCGTTTTGCGTGATCGCCGTTGTGGGTTGCGGAAAGAGGGACGCGGATCCCGCTGCCACCGGCGGACAACCTACCCCCGAACAGGCGGCGCAGATTGAGTCCGAATACATACTGCCAACAAAGCAGACCGACTCCGCCGCGGCGGTCGCTGCCCCCGCGTCCCAGGACGGTGCGGCCGCGAAGCCGCCTCAAGTACAACAACCGGTCGCGCCAATTCAGCAACGGCTGCAAGGCGCCATCCACGCTCAATTGACCATCCAGCTTCGGAGGTACATCGAGAAGAACGGGCGCATGCCCGATAACTTCTCGGAGTTTGTCAACGCTACAATGGACAGCGTGCCGGAGGCGCCGAACGGAATGAAGTTCGCCATCGACCCGACCGATGGGACGGTCAAAGCGGTCAAGAAATGAGCGTCCGGCGATCTCTGGTTCGCGTCGGAAAAGCGTCTCTCTGGATTTTCGCTTGCCTGGCCGTGTCATGGTGCGCAACC
>DATEKZ010000031.1:0-2063 GCA_035277185.1 Verrucomicrobiia bacterium | reverse complement strand
TCACCCAGATGCCGGACGGGACCAAGCGGGTTGTCGATTTTGCCAATCTCGACAGCATGATCGGCTCGATTGACATCACCCGCGCCCTGGTTGGCACCACCAATCTTTTCCAGGACACGACCAACCGGGGATCGATATTCTGGCTTACCAATCGGGTGGCTGGATTCCCCGCGGGAGCTACCGCCGGCATTACGAATCAGATCTTTGTTTCCACAAGAGACGTCTTGAGCGACGCAGAGTGGAGCAGTCTGAGTTTGAACCCGGTTACCGGGCAGCAGAAAGAGAAGGCCATCGACGGCTTCCGTCAGTTCCTGAATATGCCGGCCCTTTTCAATGTGACAAATCCCGCCTCGCCAGGACCCATTGTCCAGGCGCCGTTCACCCCGACGCGCAAGCTGGACTTGCAGATGTCGTGGCAGGTCAATGATCCCCTGGTGCACTATCACCTCGAGGATTTGTACGACCCGTTCCGCTCGAGCACGAACAATGTTCGCGTGCTGCGAGCGGTGGACACGGCGGAACCCTCGAACCTGGGTGTCATCAACCATGGGCGTTTCCGTCCCTGGGGCGGCGGACCGGTCAAGGAAATCTCCAACGACGAACTGGCCTACAACCCTGGCGTCAAAGATCCGTTGATCCGGAAGTCGGACGACTGGGACTTCCCAACCAACAAATTCGCGAACATCGGCTGGCTGGGACGCGTTCATCGGGGCTCGCCCTGGCAGACGGTTTATCTGAAGCCGTATGTCGCGACCGTGGATCAGGTCCAATGGAACAAGTGGGCCGGACGACCGGATACTCATCCGACCAACGATTGGGTCATCGTGGACCAGTTCACAACCGCCGTGAACGACAATGCGGCGCGGGGATTATTGTCGGTAAACCAGACCAATCTCGCCGCGTGGTCGGCCGTGTTGAGCGGAGTGGTGGCACTCAGCAATAGTCTGGCTTTCGTGCAGGATCCGAACACGGCGCCGGTCTACGAGCCGGTGGTCATCCAGCCGGCCTCGGCGCAGCTGTACACCATCGTGAGCAACATCAACGTCACGCGGTTGCAGCAGCCGGGCCAGGCATTCCCGAGGATGGGCAGCATTCTGGCCTCGCCGGCGCTGACAGTGGCCTCGCCGTTCCTGAATGCCGGCGCCGCCCCGGAAAATCTGGCGATCAACGACGCCGCCTATGAACGCATCCCGCAACAGATCCTTTCGTTGCTTAAGGAGGACGAGTCGTATGTGGTGATCTACGCGTTTGGACAGTCGTTGAAGCCGGCAGCCGATTCGATCGTGACGGCGCCGGGCGTTTACCGGGGTCTTTGCGGCAACTATCAGATCACGGGCGAGGTGGCGACCAAGACGATGGTGCGGTTCATGCAGACATCGTCGCAGCAGGGCCGGCCAAGCACTTATCAGGCGGTCATTGAAAGCTATGACGTTCTGCCAACGGATTAGTTGATATGCGTTTTACGAGTCGTACGTGGTATTTGTTGAGCGCCCTGTTGTTTGTGGCCGCGGTCTGGTTCTGGCTGCGCGGCAATGAAGAGGTGGCGAGGCGGGATGCGGCCAGGAAATCCGGAGCCGGGCAGGGCGCAAATCCGTCGCAGCTCACGTCCGTCAGGGCCGTTCAACCGGGCCAGACCAACCCCGCCGGCGCCGCCGCACCTCCGGCGTCGCAGAGCGGTTTCCCGTACCGTTTGAGGAATACGGACGATTCACTGGATCAACTGGGGTTGAATGATGCGGTCGTGCTGCTCGACAACGCATTCATTGACACAACCCGCTCAACGCCCGTGGCGATTCCGGCCCACCTGCGCGCGGAAGAGGACCCGGGCAGCTACGTGGTTCAATCGCGCGAACCTCTTGACGCCGCTTTTTATCGGCGTTTGCAGGCGGCCGGCGCGGCGTTCATTTCCTACATCCCGAACAATGCGGCCTTGGTGCGGGCGACGGATACAGTAGCGCGGCAATTGGCCGGGTCGGCTGAGACGCGGGCCGTTTTGAGATATGAACCTTATTACAAACTCGCCCATTCGCTCTTGCCGGCGGCCGTGGAACAGCAATCTCTGC
>DATEKZ010000030.1:0-3326 GCA_035277185.1 Verrucomicrobiia bacterium | reverse complement strand
GGTTTTCTAAAGTCAGAGCGAAGTGGGGCTCGGGGATTTGTTCAATTCGGGACTGCTCGGCATGCCGTATGGGCGGCTGGATTGATAGAATCTCGCATGGGGGAAATCCCCAATAGCGCCCGCACAGTTTCCCCGCCTATCATCATGCCACGGGACCCCATCGCAAGAAGAGTGGACTGACGTTTGCAATTCTCATCGGGTCGTTTACGCCACCTGCGGAAAAAAATTTCTCGAACGAGAAGAGAGCGGGTTTTGCCGGGTGAAACTTTGCGTCGGCCAAGACCCACATCAAACCAACAACCAACGCGGAAATTTTGTTTCCGCGCTCAACGCACTGAAGAGAAAAGCTACAATGAAAATCAAATCCATCATCGCAAGCGGTCTCGCCCTGGCGGGATTCGCTCTGTGCCCTGTCGTCCCCGCGGACGAAGTTACCGAGTGGAACCAGCACATGCTCACGGCGATCAAGACGGCGAACCAGTCTCCGTTAGTCGCCAGCCGATCTGCCGCAATCGTGGCATCGTCTGTGTTCGACGCCGTCAACGGAATTGAGCGCCGGTACGATCCCATCCGTGTTCCGGCCAACGCCCCGCGCGGCGCTTCCCGGCGCGCGGCAGCCGTCCAGGCCGCCTATGCCTCACTGGTCAGATTGCTCCCCGCACAAAAAGCCGACCTGGACGCCAAACTGGCCGCCTCACTGTCCGCGATCGCCGGGGACGAAGCGGTCCAGGACAGCCAGTCCATGATGCGCGGAATCGACTGGGGCCAGGCCGTGGCAGATGCCATCTGGACGTGGCGCAGCACGGACGGACTCACGCCGGCGCCCTCGCCGTTCCTTGGTGGGAACGCAGTGGGCCAGTGGCGCCCAACGCCGCCGGCGAATCTTTCCGGCGCCGGAGAGCAGTTCGGCTACATGACACCCTGGGCCATTCCTTCTCCGTCGGCCTTCCGGCCTCCCGGACCGCCGGCATTGAACAGCGCCGAGTATCTGACTGACTGTAACGAAGTCAAAGCCATGGGCAATCTGACCAGCCCGCTGCGCACCGCCGACCAGACTGTCTCCTGCAATTTTTGGGCACAGAGCACTCCGGCCTGGCTTTGGAACAGCACCGCGCTCTCGTTGATTGAGCAAAACGACACCACGCTATCGCAAAATGCGCGGCTGTTGGCGGCGTTGAATATCGCGATGGCTGACGCGGTGATTGCCTGCTGGGAGGCCAAATACCATTACGTCTTCTGGCGGCCGATCACGGCGATCCCGCTGGCGGCAACCGACGGAAACGACGGTACGGTGGAAGATCTGACCTGGACTACGCTTCTTGCCACCCCCAACCATCCGGAGTATCCCTCCGGCCATTCGACGGTCAGTGGCTCGGGGGCTGCGGTGCTTGCGGACTTCTTCGGCGACAACACGGCGTTTACCGTCTATTCCGATTCTGCCACGCTGCCCGGAGTGAGTCGCTCGTTCACGAGCTTCTCCGAGGCCCTCGAAGAGGTGAAGGAAGCCCGTATCTTTGCGGGCATACACTTCCGTGCCGCATGCGACGACGGCCAGGTGGCCGGAATACAAGTGGCCGACTACGTCCTCGAAAACTCGATGCAACGCAGACATGGCAAGGGCTTGAGCCAGCTCAAGCGCTGATGCGATAAATGACCGTATCGGTGCTGGCGGCGCGAAAGCCCCAGCACCGATTTTGTTTTCAGCATTGAAGATTTGGAGAGGGGCCTATACTCCACTAAGCTCCCAGCCGGTTCGATATTCGCGGGCGAGATACTTGTTCGCTTCAGGCAGGTTTGTGACGCGCATGTTGGCCGTTTCAAACAGCAGCCGCCGACCGCCCATGCGCAACGACACCGCGCCCAGGTTGAACGCATCCGAAATCGGTCCGGCGAGCAGGAAATCACCGTAGGTGGGCTTGCCGCCCTTGAACGCCTCCACCCATGCGGCGTCGCTTCGGCCCTGGCTCTGGCCGCTTTGTTGTGCGGCCGCTTCAGGAAGGTTCTTGGCCGTCCTGTATTCGCGCATCTTCTTCTCCGGAATGATCTGCGGGTTCTCGCCGCGGAATCCTGCAAGTATCTTTCCGATGTCGCCGACGAACATCATCCCTTCGGGCTGCAGTTCCCCCGTTTCCAATTCCTCGGGCGTCGGCGGCTTGATCGATCCATCGTACCAGAAGAGGTCCAGCGGCGGGCGATCTCCTTTGGCCGCGAACTTAAAACGAATCGTGCAAGCTGCCGGGAACGAGTAATCATTCTTGAGTGTCACCGCCACTTTGCCATCGAGCGTGCAGGCATGCGCGGGCCGGGACTCCACCGCGATGGGAGCGTCCAAATTGAACTCTCGAAACACGGGCCAGAGACTGTAGTGGCCCATGTCCGCCAGCGCTCCGCCGCCAAACTCATACCAGCCGCGGAAGACTGCATGCGTGTAATTCGGATGATAAGGCCGATCGAGCGACGGCCCCAGCCAGAGCGACCAATCAAACCCTTCCGGGACCGGAGGTGTATCGGTCGGAAGGGCCGGATACTGCGGCCACATCGGCCGGTTCGACCAGTTGTGCACTTCGCGCAGCTTGCCAATGGCGCCGTCGTCGATCCAGGCCTTGATCGCGCGGATCCGGGCTCCGTCACTCGCCGGCAGAAAGTGCGTGGCGACTTTAGTCTGGCGCGCCGTCTCGATGACCAATCGAGCCTCGTGAAGCCGATTGGCCAGCGGCTTGTGCACCAGCACGTGCTTGCCCTTCTTCATGGCGGCGATGGCAATCGTGGCATGGAGATGGTCAGGCGTCATGATTTTGACCGCGTTCACATCCTTTTCCTTCTCCAGGAGTTCTCGAAAATCGGCGTAGGCAACGCAACCCTTGAACTTTTCCTGGGCTCGTTCCTTTGCGTAAGAGGTCTCGATAATCTCCTTTGCGACGTCCCGTCCTCCGGGAATACCTGGCGCGTTCCGTCTCCAATCCGGTTTGCCGAGCGCGTTGCCGATGGCGGCACGGAGGCCATCTCGCGAAAAGTCCACATAGTCGTGACCGTCCTTGACGGGATCGCAGACGGCGACGATCTGCACCTCGGGCATCGCGAGCATTCTCAACATCTCCCGCAGTCCCTGCGTGCCGCAGCCGATGTAGGCGACGGTGATCTTTTCGCTGGGAGGAACAAATCCCGGTCCGCCCAGGACGTGCCGCGGCACGATGGTAAATGCCGTAGCAGCGGCCGCGGCATGAATGAACTTCCGGCGGGAAAGGCTCTGCGGCTGGAGTTGGTTCGCTCTCTTTCTTGGTTCTGAAGCATTCGTTTTCATAGGCGGTGAATCCTCCGGGTTTAGG
>DATEKZ010000029.1:0-3704 GCA_035277185.1 Verrucomicrobiia bacterium | reverse complement strand
GGTCCATTCGGCCCGGGTGGAGAAACCGCGGCGCCGGGACGATCAACCTATCGGAGACTTTATGATGAAGAAACGAACAGCGATGTCGCGCCGCGACTTTGTCCGCACGGCGGGGGCCGCCGCGGCGACTTTCATGATCGTGCCCCGCCACGCGGTGGCGGGAGCGGATGCGACGCCACCCGGCGAACGATTGAATATCGCCGGCATCGGCGTGGGAGGGATGGGTGCGGGCGACATCAACGCCGTTGCCGCCGACAACAACATTGTCGCGCTGTGCGACGTGGACCTGAAGCGCTCGGCCGAAACTTTCAGGAAATTCCCCAAAGCCAAGCAGTATCGCGACTTCCGGAAAATGTTCGACGAGATGGAAAAGGAGATCGATGCGGTGATCGTGGCGACGCCGGACCATTTCCATGCGGTGGCGGCGATGGCGGCCATCAAACGGGGCAAGCACGTGTATTGCGAGAAGCCACTGGCCCATTCCGTTTACGAGGTTCGCCAATTGATGAAGGCGGCTCAGGAGCACAAGGTCGTCACGCAACTCGGCAATCAGGGCCATTCGTTCGAGACGATCCGGCTGTTTTGCGAATGGATCCAGGACGGGGCCATCGGCAGCGTTCACACGATTCACGCGGGATGCGCGGCGGTGAATTCCGGCATCGACCAACTGCCCCGCCTCAAGGAGCAGCACCCGGTGCCCTCAACGCTCGACTGGGACCTGTGGCTGGGTCCGGCGCAGCACCGAGCTTACCATCCAGCGTATCTGCCGGGCAGTTGGCGGGGATGGGTGCCGTTCGGCAACGGGACCGTGGGCGACTGGGTTTGTCACGTGGTTGACCCGGTCTTCTGGGCACTGGACCTCGGGGCCCCGGCGACGATTCAGGCGAGGGTCAAGGACTATGATCCGAAAACGCAGGGCGACGCCTTCCCGAAGGGTGAAGTGATCACCTTCGAATTTCCGGCCAAAGGCAAGCGCGGTCCGGTCACGCTGCATTGGTACAGCGGCACAGAACGAATCCCGCGCCCGAAGGACATGGACGACGACGACAAGAATGTTGAGACCGGCGCGGTCGTGCTGGGCGACAAGGGTACGATCGTTTACGGTTCGCACGGCGCGGGCGGTGTGCGGCTCATTCCCGAAAAGAGGATGGAAGAGTACAAACGCCCGCCAAAGACGATCCCAAGAGTCAAGGAACACCACTGGGACTGGGTGCAGGCGATCCGCAAGGGCACAAAGGCCGGCTCGGACTTTTCGTACGGCGGCCCGCTGACGGAAATCGCCATGCTGGGCGTGATCGCGATCCGGCTGGCCGGCACGAAGCTCGAGTGGGACGCGGCGCACATGCAGTTTACGAATTCTTCGCAGGCAAATGAACTCGTGAATCCACCTTATCGGACCGGCTGGAAGCTGTGACAGAGGGGGGGGGCTGGTTGATCGTCGAGAGTTGAAGACGGGATGTTGGATACGGGAAGTCGGATGCCGGAGTTTCTTACCACGGATCGCCACGGATGCGCACGGATCGAGTGGGGCGGCCCGCCTATTGCACAAAAGTCGCTTTCACGCGTTGGGACTTGAGCATGTAGGCGACCCAGATCACGGAGTACGCAGCGCCGCGAAAAATCTCGCGGAGCGAGGAGGGATTCGATTCCGCAACCACAAACGGGATTCTGCTGCCCACCAGCTCGTCGATTACGAGGAACGCAACGTTCGAAACCACGAGGACGATATAGGCCCTGGGAAAGATCCTGCGCTTCGCAAAAAACAGGCAGATCGTCAGAACATTTAATCCGAGGAGCAAACTGTTGCCGAGCACTTCGAAGATCAGCAATGGGGCAAACAGCGGATGATACCGCTCGCCCTGTGGCACAGCGACCATTTGCCACACATGTCGAAATCGCTGAGTTCCACGTAAGGGTAAGGCTCATGCCCGGCCGGCAAATAGTCTTTATAGTCAATCGCAGTGACGTTGGTGAAATCCCACGTCTATTCCGTGCCGCCATTCCACGACGATTTTTTCGAGGGCACATCGGTAAGATGCGACCGCACATGGAGTGGTTTGGCCGATGCCCAGCCCACCCGAATCCGTTGGCGCTCCACGGGCATGCTGCTTTGCACGAGGAAACGCGTCGAATAGTGGTCGCCAATGATCGGGTTTGATCCACGAGTGGTATAGGCGTATTCGAGTGCGTCCCCCACCCTCAGGTCTTCCACAAAAAGGAGCGCAGTCTGTTTTCCCGTGAAAAGATGCCCGTCCAAACCCGGCTCGGATTGGATGCTTTTGACCTTCGCCTTGTCCAGGCGCTCCAGCAGCTTCCCGCCTCGATGGATCTGGATGCGATGAAGGATCAATTCCTGAAAACTCGGATCAAAATGGAAACTCAGACTGCCGGAATCCTGCACGCCGGTTTCATTCTCCATAAGAAGAATGATGCGGGAGAATTCCTCCCGTCGCTGGTGGTTTTCCTGGCGTTCATACAGAAGGTATCGCGTGCCCTCGGATTTCTCATTCCGCTTCGGCTGGGTCGGCGCGCTCCAATCGGCGGGATCGACCCAGTCCGGCGGGGGCAAAAAGGAAACATTGGCCGGCTGGGCCGACACACCGGGGTGGATCCAGAACAAAAAAGCCGCCGTCAACGTTCTCCCGAAAAAAATCTGGTGAATCTTCCGATTCATGTATCCCGGCGCGCAGCATATCAGACAGCGGTCGTGTTCCCTGGCCGTCGAGCGGATCAGATCAGGGCAGTTTCCTGATGCGGAGGTTGCGAAACTGAACGGGATCAGTGTGGCCGGCCAATCCAAAATGCCCGGAACCCCGGTCTTTGCCCGGGTGCGGATGATTCGCCATAAAATCGGTTACTTCGCTTAAATCGGTGTCGAGAATGGTGGTGCCGTTGAGTTCAACCTTGATCGTCGACCCTTTAACGGTGACCTCCTGAGAATTCCATTCGCCGGCCGGCCGCAGGTAGCCGCGATGCGAGGCAACCATGCCGTAGGCGGACCCGTGATATTGGCGCGGGTCGAGCTTTCCGTATTTGTCGGCGGTATCGTCGAGCACCTGGAGCTCGCACATGCCGACGTAGGCCGCGTCGCCGGAGCCTGGATAACGGATAGCCAGCCCGTTATTGCCTCCGGGAGGGAGCTTGCACTCGAACCGGGCAACGAAATCGGAGTAAACCTTCCTCGTGTAGATCGTGCCACCCTGACCTGCCTTGCAGACCAGTGCGCCATCCTTGACCTCGTATTCGTCGGTCGGCCCTCCCCAGCCCGTGAAGTCCTTTCCGTTGAAAATACTCTCAAAACCTCCGTCATCACGTTTTTGCAGCATGGCGTTGGCCTCCTCGGCAGGGATCTCCCGGACGAAGACATTCCGCCAGCGGATCTCGCCGCCATGAGTCTGCAGCTGAATCGGCCCCTTCGCCGGCACCGGAGTCTTGCGATCGTAGAAATTCTCCAGCGGCGCGTGATCCACCACCAACTTCTCGTTGAACCAGACACTCACGCGGGAACCCACCATGACAATGCGGAACTTGTTCCATTCGCCGAACGGCTTGTCGGCCAGCAGGAGCGGGTCCTTGCCCGGCGCGCCCGCGCGGTTGTTCCAGAGACCGCCTGAACCCTTGGCCCGACCGAGCGCCTGGGGATCAGCCTCGGTGTGATCCCAGATCTGCACCTGGGGCACACCGCGCAGATAAATGCCGGAATC
>DATEKZ010000028.1:0-3759 GCA_035277185.1 Verrucomicrobiia bacterium | reverse complement strand
GAGGGCCGTCACCGCGAGATCGGGCCGTGCAGCGACGTGTATTCGATCGGTGCCATCCTCTATCATTTGCTGACCGGCCGGCCGCCGTTCGTGGGCGAGACGCTCGCCGTCACGCTGAGGCAAGTGGCGCAGGACGAGCCGCTCGCACCGCGACTGCTAAATCCCGCCGTGCCGCGCGACGTTCAAACCATCTGCCTCAAATGTCTGGAGAAGGAGCCGGCGAGGCGTTACGTGACCGCGCAGGAACTCGCCGATGAGCTGGGCCGCGTTCAACGGGATGAACCGATCCGAGCGCGCCCCATCGGCGCGGTCGAGCACGTCTGGCGCTGGTGCCGCCGCCGTCCGGCGCTCGCCTCGTCGCTGTCGGCCGCCGTTCTTTTCCTCGTCGCTGGACTGACTGCGACCTCCTGGCAATGGCGCCGCGCCGAGCGCCATGCCCGCGACCTCAGGGCCACAGTTACCCGGCTCAAATTGGACCAGGCGGAGGAACGGCTGGCAGGCGGAGAGACGGCCAAGGGCCTGGCGCTGTTGGCAGCTCTGTTGCGTGAGAATCCAGCGAACCGTGTCGCCGCGCAGCGCGTCGTATCCGTGCTGATGCAGCGGAATTTTCTGCGCCCGTTGCCGGGAAGCGCGGAAACCTGGCACAGCCGTTGGACCTCCGGCTTTGCGCAGCGTGAACACCTGTTGATCACCACCACCAACGAGGGGTGCACGTTGACTCTTTGGGACACTAAGGACGGGCTTAATCTGAGACGGAGCATCGAAGTGGGTGAAGCCGTTCGTCATTCCGACTTGAGCCGGGACGGGCGCCTGTTGCTGGTGGCCACACAGGCCAAGTCTCTTCGTCTGTATGATCTGACCGATGGCTCGCTTCGCGCGGGACCGTATCCAATTGGCGGTTTTACCGAACAACTGCTGCTCAGTCCGGATGCTGCGCTAGGGATCGTTGTCGCCGGCCCCGACGAGGCCCTTGCCAATTGGCGCACCATCAAGGGGAAGGTAATCCGCCTGGCGGATGGACAGCAACTCTACGAGAAGGCGCAATTCCACTGGGCTGCATTCAGTCCCAACGGCCGGTGGGTGGTCACGGCGCACTACGGGGCTGCTCAGATCCGCGATGCCGACTCCTGGGAGCCGGTGGATGAGCCGTTGATTGAAGCTTCCCGGATAAATACTGCAGAGTTCAGTCCCGACTCGAGCTGCGTGGTAACCGCCAGCGCCGACTTCAATGCCACCGTGTGGAACGCGGCGTCCGGCGACCAGTTGTTCCGGCTGGTACATCCAGTGAACGTCCAGGCGGCGTCCTTCAGCCCGGATGGCACACGAATATTCACACGAGATAACGCCAACAACGGCCGCATCTGGGACGCCGCCGGCGGCAAGCTCCTGGGCCAGGCCTTCCCACAGCAAAAGGGTCACGGGCCGGCCTCGTTCAGCCCGGACGGACGCCGGTTCCTGAGTTACTCGCGGAACACGATTGTGCTGAGAGAAGTTGAAACGTCGTCGCCGCTGGCAGAGCCGCTGGTCGCCAGCGACCTACCGACGCGTGCCCGGTTTTTGCCCGATGGACGTCGATTCGTCGTGACCACGATGGACGGCTCCACGCGGCTTTGGGATGCCGCACCCACAGTCTTCGCACCCAGGATATTCCCGGAAAAACTGGAGATGTCCAACGGGAGCCTCAGCCCGGACGGAACAAAGGTTGCCATCGCCGTGAAGTCGAACTGGGGCCGGATCTGGGACGCTGAAACCGGTGAGCCTGTCGCGCCATACCTGAGGCATAACCCGGGACAAGTGACCTCTCTTCGATGGAGCTTGGACTCAAGTTTCGTCGTTACCGCCTCACTTGATCGGACCGCCCGTATCTGGGACGCGCGCACGGGATCACAGCGTGGCGACGCGCTGCAGCACGGAAGCTCCGTGACCGAAGTGGAGTTCAGCCCGGACGGACGGTGGCTGGCAACCGCATCCGAAGACGGCACCGTAAGGATCTGGAGTACTGCAAATCATGAGGCGGTGAGCCCGCCTTTGAAGCATGGAAATATCGTGCGGCGAGCCAGGTTCAGTCCCGACGGAAGCCTCCTCGGTACCGCCTCGCTTGATCGGACCGTGCGCATTTGGTCGGTGCCGGAAGGCCGCGAGATCGGCGCATCGATGACCAACGAGCTGGAGTTTTCCGACGTTGTGTTCAGTCCGGAAGGTCGCCGTCTCGCTACGGCGGGCAAGGCCTCTTATGCTCAAATCTGGGACGTTCAGTCCCGGCGCCAGTTGACCCCGCCCCTTCGCCACACAGGTTATGTATCGACGGTTCGCTTCAGTCCGGACGGAAGCCGCGTCGTCACAACATCGAGCGATGGCACCGCGCGTGTTTGGGATGCGGTCACGGGCCAGCCGGTCGCCCGCCCGCTTCGTCATCGCGAGGAGGTCACGCTGGCCGAGTTCAGCCCGGGCGGTCGTTTCGTCCTGACCGCGTCCATGGACGGCACGGCCCGCCTTTGGGACGTGGACACGGGCCACGCCGTCAGCGATCCATTTCGTCACGACGAACGGATCGTCGCAGGGCAATGGGCGCGTGACGGGAAAAACTTCCTCACGGTGTCCTACGACCGGCGTGCGAAGCTTTGGCCGATTTTTCTTGCACCCGAAGGTGCAGTGGTTCCCTGGCTTGCAGATCTGGCAGAGGCCACCGCCGTTCTCAGGCTCGAAGGCGAGGAAATCTTCGGGCACATTCCCATGGAACAGGTCATCGCCACTCACAAACGCCTCAGAACGCCTGAGCGAAGTGACCTGTGGGGGGAATGGCTAAAATCCTTCTTCGCGCCTCGTGTCTCGCGCTCCGTGCCTCAACCTCCGGCCGAGCCTTGAACCAAGGCCGCCGGTCCGGGCGCGTTACTTTTTCCGCGAACTTCTTTATCTAACCATTGGAGACGGACTGTCGAGGTTACCAACCATTCTCCTCGGGACAACTGATTGCTTCAACTTAGGTTCTGATGCCCTGAAATCTCGGCCGGCCTCCCGCCCCGTTACTTTCAGCCGGCACTTCTTATCTATGTTACTAGAGGCGGAACATCACCTCGGTGAGCGTTCCGCCACGAAATCCGATGTCTATGAAACCGCCTTTCGTCTTGCAGGTTCGACTCATCGGCCTCGGCTTGTTCGCAGTGGGTCTCGTTCTCCCGCCTCCGGCGACGGCAGCCGAGGATCCGCTCGTCGGCGAATGGCCCGGCTACACGCGGGCCTTCGAAGCGCCGGTCGCCTTTCACGCCAACTACATTTACGTCGGCGGCCTGATGCACATCTTTGACGTCTCCATTCCTTTCAATCCCATCCGTCTCGGTGGCATCGGCTCTGCTTCCGGGCGTGACGTCGTTTTCGCTGGGAATTACGCCTACCTGGCCGCCGGTGGCGATGGCCTCAAGATTTACGACGTTTCCAACCCGCTTTTACCCGCTCCGGTTGCCACTCTTGATACACCCGGCTCGGCCCAAGGCATTGCGGTCTCGGGCAACCACGTTTATCTCGCCGATTACGAGGGCGGCTTTCGCATCTTCAATGTGGCTAACCCCGCCAGTCCTTCCCTCGTTGGATCACTTCCCGTGATTTCTCTGGCCAACGACGTCGTTGTCTCCGGCAACTTCGCCTTTGTCGCCGATGAATTGGACGGTTTCCGCGTCGTCAACATCAGCAACCCGGCCGCTCCCGTCCTCGTCACCACGCTCTCCACGAAAACCGGTTACTCCTATCGCGCCGTTCTCTCCG
>DATEKZ010000027.1:0-2374 GCA_035277185.1 Verrucomicrobiia bacterium | reverse complement strand
ATTTCCTGGCGGAGATGCGCGCGTGGATCGGTCTGAAGTTTGCCGAGGCCGGGAATACATCCAAACAGATCGGCCAGCGCCTCGGTGCCGTGGCGAACGATTATGCCGGGATCTTCGACGATGCCGACCTCGCGTGGTTCGCCGATCCCAGGGGAACGCCCGGGAAGGAAGCCACCGCCACACAAACCCGCCGCCGGCTTCGGGCCAAAGCCGTTTTCCGGGACGCGTCGAGCCAGTTGCAACAGTTGGACGCGCAGGACAGGCCGGCCATTGACGAACGCGCAAAGCGCATCCTCGAATCAAGGTTTATCACCGAAAATCCGTAAGCCGTATCCATGCAGTGGAAAGAAGTAAAAGAAGTCTTTAACCACGGAAACGGATGAAACGAATGGGAAGCGGAGACACGGATTTCACCAATTATCACGGATCGAATCCGTGTGAATTCGTGAAATTCGTGTCTGGTCTTGTTGGCGCGGCCAGCCTGGCTCAAGAAAATCCCCTCTTCGCACGGAAATCGATTGAACCGGCCGCCAACTCCGTCCCAAATACGCCGGATGATCTTTCGAGGAATTTTTCGGCGCTGTCCGACGGCGCGAGCCAGGGGCGTAAAGGCAACCTGGGTTCTTCTTCTGGCAGTTGTGTTCGCTCTCACCGGCTGTCGCGGTATCGGCTATTATGCCCAGGCGGTCCGCGGCCACCTCCAGATTGTCCATCGTGCGAAACCGATCGAGGCGGTTCTCACTGATCCAAAGACATCGGGGCCGCTCAAGGAAAGGCTGCGCCTCGTTCTCGACCTCCGCGCGTTTGCGGAAAGGGAATTGGGGCTGCCGGCCAACGGCCATTACCTGCGCTATGCCGACATCGGCCGTCGTTTCGCCGTCTGGAACGTGTATGCCGCGCCGGAGTTTTCACTGGAGGCAAAGACCTGGTGGTACCCCGTCGTCGGGTCGCTCGAATACCAGGGCCACTTCGCGGAAGACCGGGCGCGCCGCTATGCGGTAAGGCTGGAGCGAAAAGGGTTCGACGTTTTCGTCGGCGGCGTGCAGGCCTATTCGACGCTCGGCTGGTTCCGCGATCCGGTGCTGAACACGTTCGTCCACGACAGCGACGCGGACCTCGCCGAGGTGCTGTTCCACGAACTCGCCCATCAGCGTCTTTTCGTCGCCAGCGACACGGATTTCAACGAGGCATTCGCCACGGCGGTCGCGGAAGAAGGCGTGCGGCGGTGGCTGGGCGCCAGGGGCCATCGGGCGGCGCTCGAGGATTACGAATTGGATCTGCGCCGCAAAGAGCAGTTCGTCGTTCTGGTTTCGAAAGCGCGCGACGAACTCGCGACGCTCTATGCGGGTCTTCCGGCGGTTCGGACGGTGGTTCCTGCGAAGGGAGCCGAACGACTCGCGACGCGGATGGATCGGGGAGGCGAGTCGATGGACGTCGAAGCCCGGCGAACCGCGAAGCGGAAGATCATCGACGGGCTTCGACGGGACTATGAACGACTCAAGGCCGAATGGGGCGGTTACGATGGGTATGACGGCTGGTTCCGCCTGCCGATAAACAACGCGCAAGTGAACGACGTGGACACGTACTATGCGTTCGTTCCCGCGTTTCAGGCGCTGCTGAAACAGTGCGATGGCGATCTGGGCCGGTTCTACAAGGAGGTCAGCGATCTCGCCAAAACCGGCAAAGAAGAACGGCACGCGCGGGTGCGGCGGCTCCTGGACGCGGATCGGTGAACAGCAGGGCGACCGGAATTATTATTTCCCGTAGAACTTTTTCTCCCACTTTTTCTGTTTCTCACCTGCCTCGCGGAGAAACGGAGCGAGCGTTCCGATGTTTAGAAGCGTGTTGTTCATCCAGTGAAAGGGCTGCTTCAGTGGACGCGCGAAATCGACGAAGAGCACCACCCGATAACCGTCGGTGTCGTTCCATACTTCATGGTTGAAGGTATCGTCGAAGATCAATGCTTCGCCTTCCCGCCACGAATAGAAATCGTTGCCAATTCGGATGCGGCATTTTGCGCGCGGTTCCGGAACCATGAGGCCGAGGTGGAAACGGAGAATGCCGTTCCAGGCGCCCCGGTGAGCCGGGATGTGTTTCCGCGGAGAGAGAATCGAAAAGAACGCCGTCTTCAATCCGGGAATTTTTCCGAGCAACCGCATTGTTTCCGGGCAACGTTTCGCGTTTTCCGCGCAATTCATTCCGATTCCCGTCAGAAAGTACGTCTTCCAATGATTGTCGGTCGTGATGGTGCTGACCTCTTTCAGAATCTCGTGAAAACTCGGCATCTGGTCGCGAAACGTCATCACCTGATCGAGTTCTCCGCGGATCAACTTCCAATCGGCCTCGATTTTCGCTGCCCACGGAAACAGCTGCG
>DATEKZ010000026.1:0-7172 GCA_035277185.1 Verrucomicrobiia bacterium | reverse complement strand
GCCGGCCTTTTCACCGTTGCGATGCTTGCCGACGCAAGCCAGCGAACCGTCTTTGTAGTACTCCTTGAACACGCCGTTCTTCGGCTTGCCGCCGGCGGTGCGTTTGCTCGTGTTCGCCTTCATCAGACTCCATTTGGTTGCAAGCATCCTTCCGAACGCGTGCGCGTACCTCCTGCCTCGGCGGCCACGAGCGCGGCGATGAAGGCTGCTTAATGCTCTCCGATTCCATCAGGAAAACGGTCAGGCACGAGATTCAACCGGATGTTGTGTTCCAGGAGCGCTTTTGCGCCGGCGAGGACAAACGCGAATCCTTCCGTCGAGTCGAGCGCGTGTTGCACGACCTCCGCCTCGCTTCCCGGAAAGCCTCTGTTCGTCACGGTGACGAATGTCGTGCCATCGGGCCGAGCCTTGAAAATCCACTCTATCGGTGTGGGCGCGCCGTACGCCTGCCACTCGACGAGGATTCGCGCGTTCTGCTCGACGGCCTTCACGTCAACCGTCACGGAAAAGTTGTACATTGCCCAATCCCACGTGATCTGTTTGCCGGTCTCCAATCTGCCGCTGCCTTTGCTGAACCAGAACTTCGACGTGATGGCGGGATCGACGAAGGCCTCGAACACCTCCGCCACGGGTCTGCGGACGAGCATTTCGGCTTTGGCAACGGGCTGAAGTTTGTTTGGCATAACGGGTTCTCCCACAGGACACGCAGCTCGCCGAGCCCTCCACTCTCATTTCCCTGCCGCCTGCTTCAATTTCTTGATGTCGAGTTTGACCATTTTGAGCATGGCTTGCATGACGCTTTGCGATTTCGCGGCGTTCTTGTCGCTCAGCAACTTGCCCAGGACCGTGGGCACGATCTGCCAGGAGAGTCCGTATTTGTCTGTGAGCCAGCCGCACTGCACCTCTTTGCCACCGGCGGAGAGCTTCTTCCAATAGTAGTCCACCTCTTTCTGCGTTTTGCAGTTCACGACAAACGAGATGGCTTCGGTGAATTTGAAGACGGGACCGCCGTTGAGCGCCACGAATTCCTGTCCTCCAATCTTGAATTCCACGGTCATGACCGAGCCGGCAGGTCGGCCTGAGACTTTTTCTCCCGCTTTGTCGTAGCGGGCAGTTTTCCCGATCCTGGAATTCTTGAAGATGGAGGTATAGAACTTCACCGCCTCCTCGGCCTGATTATCGAACCATAGAAATGGGGTGATCTTTTGCATAATTTGTGTGACACGACTTCCGCCGTGCGTTGTATCCAATTCGGTTGGGTCGAAAATGTCGGGACGTGGGCAATCTCAAGCCTCGACGATCGTTTTGAACCCGCCGTAGAGCATCCGCTTGCAGTCGAACGGCATGTCCTTGGGATCACACATGCCGCCGATGCGGGGGTCTTTCATGACCCTGGCGTTCACGCTGTCACGATGCGCCCGCGATTTGTAAACGATATAAGAGAATACCACCGTCTCGCCGGGTTTGGTTTTTATGCCGCGAGGGAACGGCAATCCGAACTTTACCTTCAGATCGTCACCGACACATTCCCTGTATTCCAGCGCACCGTGCTCGCGCCAGATCTTGCCCGCCTTCTGCGCCATGCGACGGTAGGCATTCAGGTTCCTTTTTGGAACCGGTAAAACAAATCCATCAACGTATTTCATAGGACTCCTTTTGGTTGCTTGCGTTTAAGACCGAATTGAACAAAACGTATCGGGCCCATGGCAACAACCAGACGATGCTTGCGGTCGTGCTTTTTTTCGATTTGCTCATGTTTGCCTTTCTCCGGGCAGTAATGGTTTTTGTTCTGTCATAGATGCGACGAACGAGCGGGCGCATTCAGGACATTTCCGCAAAAAATGCACCAAAAACCCCTGTCAACTCAAGAGTCCCTCCGGTTTCGCATCCGTGGCGCGGCGATTCGCGTGCAGGGGCAGGCAGCTTCACATTCTGATTCGGCAAGGACGGACCCTGATCGTCCAGTCGGAGGCGCCTTCCATCATTGTGCATTGCAAACTGAGCGGAAAGAGGAGTGCAAGTTGCAGAGTCCTCTAAGACGGCGACGAGGTAAAAAGAAACGTCAACAGCTCGTTCTGAACGGCCTTCATCGCCCGATGCTCTTGTAGATAAACCCCAGGCGCTCCATTTCCTTCGGGTCAAAAAGATTCCGGCCATCGAACAGGATGGGATGCGTCATCGCCTTGCGGGCCCGTTCCAGATCCAGCGTCTTGAACTCCGGCCATTCCGTGGCCACTACCAGCGCGTCACATCCGTCGGCAACGGCGTTCATGTCGGCCACATAGGTCACGTCCGGCAGGATGGCCCTGGCTTTGTCCATCGCTTTTGGATCGTGAACGCGCAGTTTCGCGCCCTCCTTTTGCAGCCGCTCGCATAAATCGATCGCCGGCGACATCCGCACATCGTCGGTGTTTTGTTTGAACGCCAGTCCGAGCACGCCGATCTTCTTGTCCTTCAGCACCCAGAGCGTGTCGCTGATCTTCTTGAGGAATCGCTCCATCTGCCGGGCGTTAATGCGCTGGACCTCCTTGAGCAGGGCGAAATCATAACCCACCTGCTCTGAAATCTTGATGAAAGCGCTCAGGTCTTTTGGGAAACAACTTCCGCCAAAACCCAGGGACGCATCGAGAAACCGGCGGCCGATGCGCGCGTCCATGCCGATCCCGTTGGCGACCTCCTGCACGTTGGCGCCTGTCGCCTCGCAAATGACCGAAACGGCGTTGATATAGGAAATCTTCAACGCCAGAAACGAGTTGGCGGCATGCTTGATCAGCTCGGCGGAATTGATGTCGGTGACAATGATCGGCGCGTTGTAAGGCGCGTACACTTCCTTCATGGCCTGCACGGGCCGCTCCGAAGCCACCCCGATCACCACGCGGTCCGGGCGCAGAAAGTCCTCCACCGCGAATCCCTCGCGCAGAAACTCCGGGTTGCTGACCACGTCGAATTCCACCCTCGCCTTGCAATAGCGCTTGATCGTTTCGGCCACCTTCTCGCCCGTCTTGACGGGCACGGTGCTCTTGTCCACGACAATCTTGTAGCTCGTCATTGTCGAAGCAATGTCGCGCGCCACGCCCTCGATGAAACTCAGATCGACCGCGCCATCCGGCAGCGGGGGCGTCGGCACCGCGATGAAGACGATGTCGGACTGATCCACTCCTTCCTTGGTGCTCGTGGTGAAACTCAGCCTTCCTTCGGCGGTGTTCTTTCGGATCAACTCTTCGAGCCCCGGTTCGTAAATTGGAATGCCCCCCTCCCGCAGAAGCTTGATCTTGGTGGCATCGCAATCGACGCAAATGACCCGATGGCCGACCTCGGCGAAGCACGTGCCGGTCACCAGGCCAACATATCCCGTTCCGATAATCGCTATTTTCATACGCTCAACGTCTGGCGCGAGACAAACCTTCCGTCCGGGAAACCTCACTTGTCCTGCTGGATCAGGAACCGGCTATACACCCACCCGGCCAGGGCGCCACCCAGCAGCGGGCCGATCCAGTAAACCAGATGATTGTTCCAGTGTCCGCTGGCGAGGGCCGGCCCGAACGTACGCGCCGGATTCATCGCCGCCCCGGTCAACGGCCCGCCGAACAGAATGTCGAGCGCCACGGTCAGTCCGATGGCCAGTCCGCCAATCTTCGGCGCCCGCGAATCGACGGCGGTGCCATACACGACAAACACGAGGAAGAACGTGAGCACCGCTTCGATGATGACGCCTCGTACCGGACCGACGCCACGGGCCAGGTCCGGCGTTCCGCGCGCCACGATCCCCGCCCCGCTTTGAAGGCCGCCCCCCAACACGTTCACCAGGACGATACCCGCGGCAAATGCGCCCAGCAATTGCGCGATCCAGTACGCGACCGCCTTCGGCAGCTCGATCCGCCCTCCCACCAGCACTCCCAGCGTTACCGCGGGATTCAGGTGGCCCCCCGAAATCGCGCCGGTCGCCGAAACCATGACGGCGATGGTCAATCCGTGCGCCAGTGCGACGCCCAACAGGCCCGGATCGTTGTAGATGGCGCCGACTCCGACAAAGATAAGAGCAAACGTGCCGATGAACTCGGCGACGCACGGCTTGATGAAGGACGGGTTCATGGCAGCGGTCACGGTTTGGGAGGGTTCGACGGCGGCAGATTTGTGGCGGTGAGCGGCGGGATTGTGCCGGGGGCCGTTAGCGCCGGCGCTGTTGCCGCGGGAGGAGGTTCGTTCGTTTTCACCAACTCCGGATGCCGTGACAACAGGTCGTCGCGGTGTCGGGCGGCTTCGGAGGCCCAAACCGATGGCGCGTTCGGACGGGTCAGTTCCTCGTAAATCCTGATGGCCTGCGCGGGTTCATTCTTTGCTTCGTAAAGCCGGGCCAGCGCGAGCTTCGCCTGTCCGGCCACGGCGGAGTTTGGATAACGAGCCGCCACGTCCAGATAGGCTGCCAGCGCCTCGTTGGTTTTGTCCTGCGAATCCAGGCTGGCAGCCAGGCCGAACGCCGCCGTGGCCGCGAACGGATTCTCGCCGTGATCGCGCAGAAAACCTTCGAATTGGCTCTTTGCCTCGGCGTATTTGCCGTCCTTGAACAACTGCTCCGCGCCGAGCAACAGGGCCTGCGCGCCCGCGCTGGTGGCCGGATGAGCGGTTGCCACTTGCAGGTAGGCCTGTGCACCCGGACCTTTCGTCTCTCCTCCCGGCGCCGCGGGCCTCTCGATGCCCAACAAGGCCGCGCTGGCTGCAACTTCGGCTTGCGCGCGGCTCCAGCGGTAAATCGAAAGGACGGAAACCAGAACCGCAATCGCGATCGCGCCGATCAAGACCTTCTTCTTGTTGACTGCCAGCCAGGCCAGCAGTTCCACCGACCGGGTCGATCCCGATGCTTCAGAATTCATATTCAGATTTGAGGCGCGAATCATTTGGGCGTCCGACGAAAAGGGCAAGTCCGAAATCCCTCATCGACGCTTGCCGCCAGCTCGCCGTCCCCGGCGCGCAACGGCTTTCGCCCTTTGCTCTTGCCAAAGGTTTGGACGGTTCCTAACGTCCGCCATGGACTCGCAACTGGCGCAATATGTTCCGGTCTTGCTGCTCGCTCTTCTGGCCGTCGCCTTTGTGACCGGCACGCTGATCCTTTCCGTTCTACTCGGCAAGTGGGCGAACCGCATCCGCCACACCAGGACCAAGGACCTTCCCTACGAATGCGGCATGTTGCCCATCGGCGAGGGAAACACGCGTTTGTCGGTAAAGTTCTATCTGGTGGCGATGCTTTTCATCCTGTTCGATATCGAGGTCGTGTTCCTCTATCCGTGGGCGGTGGTGTACAAGGACATGCTCGCGACCCATGCGAACCTGATCTTCGGTTCGATGATTTCCTTTCTCGGCATTCTTTTCGTCGGCTACCTTTACGCCCTCAGGAAAGGGGCCTTTGACTGGAAAAGCTGAACTTGACGCAAAAGCGTTGAATCGGGAACGCCCGACAACGATTCAGCTTTTTAGCGGTTGAGCGGATCACCACGAATTCATGGCCACAATCACGTTTGGAACCAGCGGCTGGCGCGGCCTCATCGCGCGCGACTTCACCTTCGACAACGTCCGCCTCGCCGCCCAGGGCGTCGCGGACTATCTCGCTTCCGAAATCCAGAATCCGAAATCCGCAATCTTCAATCGGAGGCCGGTCGTCATCATCGGTCACGACACCCGATTTCTTGGGCGCGAATTTTCGCTGGCGGCCGCCGAAGTGCTGACGGCTGGCGGACTCATTCCCCTGCTCTGCAATCGCGACGCGCCAACACCGGTCATCGCACACACGATTCGCGACCGGAAGGCCATTGGCGGGATCAACATGACGGCCAGCCACAATCCGGCGGAGTATCAAGGACTGAAGTTTTCGACCAGCAACGGGGCGCCGGCCACGCCCGACGTGACAAGGCAGATCGAGGCGAACATTGCCCGACTCCAGGCCCGGAACTGGAGTTTCAATTCTGCGGTCGTCGGCACCTTTCAATGCAAAACATTTGATCCTCAGCCTGCCTACTTCAAGCAACTGCGCAAGCTGATCGATTTCGCCGCGATCAGGAAGGCGCGCCTCAAGGTCGCCGTGGAATTGATGTATGGGACCGGGCGCGGTTATCTGGACCGATTGCTTGAGGACGCAGGCGCCAAGGTGACGGTCTTCCACGATGAACTCAACCCCCTCTTCGGCGGTCATCATCCGGAACCGAACGCGGAAGGCATGTTGGAGGTCAGCAAACTCGTCCGTCGTGGCAACGCCCATATCGGTCTGGGCCTTGACGGTGACGCCGATCGTTTCGGCATCGTTGACAAAAACGGTGCCTGGCTGACGCCGAATCAGATTCTGGCGCTGGCACTTTACCACCTGAAGAAAAACCGCGGCTGGACCGGCGCCGTTGTCCGCACCGTGCCGACCAGTCACCAGGTCGATGCCGTTGCCGAGTTGCTCGGCGTGAAGGTTTACGAGACACCCGTCGGCTTCAAGTACATCGGCGCATTGATGGAAAGCGAACCGATCATTGTTGGAGGCGAGGAATCCGGCGGCTTGAGCGTCAAGGGTCACGTGCCGGAAAAGGACGGCATCCTCGCCTGCCTGCTCATGGCTGAACTCGTCGCCACCGAAAAAAAATCGCTTGGCCAAATCCTGAAGGAGCTGGAAAAGCGGACCGGCGAGTTCCACACCGACCGCATCAACGTCAGGATTCCACCGGAAAGGAAGGAGGCGCTGCTGAAACGACTCGGGGCGGGTCTCGACTTCGTCGGCCCTTTCAAAGTGGAGAAATTCATCACCACCGATGGCTACAAGTTTCTCCTGCCAAACCGCGAGTGGGTCGCCTTTCGCGCCAGCGGCACCGAACCGCTGATCCGTTGTTACGTGGAAGCAAAATCGGCGGCGCAACTAAACAAACTTCGGTCCGCCTGCAGGAAGCTCCTGGAAGGCTGACGCTGCCTAGCGTCGGATGGAAGTCCGCTCGGACAGCCAGACCATGTCCTTGTTGTTGGGCGAAGGGACGTTGAGCGGCATCTCGTAGAACTTCACCGGCGGCCTGGTCCGCGCATCGAGCCACTTCTTGATTTCGGCGTGTCCGTCCGCAAAGGACAGGCCGGCCGCGCCGTTGTGATAGCTGGCAGGGTAGTCAATGATGCGGGCCGAAGCGGCGTTCTCCACCATCTGATTGGCGAAC
>DATEKZ010000025.1:0-3968 GCA_035277185.1 Verrucomicrobiia bacterium | reverse complement strand
TCCTTGCCACCGGCAACTCGCAGCTAAAATTCCTCGAACAGCTCATCGAACTCGGCGGCGTGAACTGGTCGAAGGTTATCCTGTTCCACATGGACGAATATCTGGGCATCGCAGCGGATCATCCGGCCAGTTTCCGGCGATACATGCGCGAACGGGTCGCCGCCAGGTTGAAACCGCGCAAGTTCCACTACCTCGAAGGCGACGCGTTGGAGCCGATCAAGGAGTGCGAACGCTATACCCAACTGCTGCGGGCGCAGCCCATTGATCTCTGCTGCCTCGGCATCGGCGAGAACGGCCATCTCGCTTTCAATGACCCGCCTGTCGCGAGTTTTGACGACAGTCGGTGGGTCAAGATGGTGAAGCTCGACGACGCCTGCAAACAACAACAGGTCGGCGAAGGGCATTTTCCGGGCCTTGAGTCCGTCCCGCCCTACGCGCTCACCCTCACGATCCCCGCCCTCTGCTCCGCGAACAGGATGGTTTGCATTGTGCCGGAAAAGCGCAAGGCGCAGGCGGTCAAGGACGCGCTCCACGGCCCGATCAGCACCGTCTGCCCCGCCTCTTTTTTGCGAAAGCAGCCTCAATGCACGCTGTTCCTCGAAGCCGAGTCCGCGAGCCTGCTCTGAACGGGAGCAGGGCGGGAAAGAGGTTGATTCTCGGAGCGCGCTACCGCCACTGGCGGATTTGGATCGGAGTGCGCCCGTCCCCCGGGCGCAACAACGTTCAGCCGTCCAGCGCGTGAGGACTCGCGACATCCCTGCTCTTCTCGAGGATTTCTGCGCCCGAGGACGGGCGCGGACGGGCGCACTCCGGTGGTGGTTCATAGTTGCGCCCCAGGCCGTGCGAGTCTAAAAACAACTTCCCGCCGGCAGGGGGCGCGGATAGCGTAGGGTTTCTCGCAATAGCATGCAATGGCCGTGGCCCTAGCGTAAACGGATGGGCCGGGGAAGCGGGAAATGGCACTCAGCGAGAGGCGCGGATATGGCATCAGCGAAAAAAGCAAAACGCACGTCGAACGCGCGCGCCAACACAGCCACGACCCATTCCGCGCAAACAACGGCCTCCTCCGCCCGGCAAAGCGCCGTTCCTGCGGCCGCGGCCGGCGCCCGGAGTCTCACTGTCGTCGGCATGGGCGCCTCGGCCGGCGGTTTGGAGGCGTTCGAACAATTCTTCAAGCAGATGCCAGGCGACCGTGGGATGGCGTTTGTGATCGTGCAACATCTGGATCCGACCCGGACGAGCCTGATGCCGGAGCTGTTGCAGCGCTTGACGGCGATGAAAGTGGTGCAGGCGAAGAACCGGACCAGAGCGCAGCCCAACTGCGTCTATCTCATTCCGCCCGACAAGGACATGGTCATCGCGAACGGCGCGTTGCGCCTGATACCCCCGGTGATGTCGCACGGCGTCCATTTGCCAATCGATGTCTTTTTCCGCTCCCTGGCCGAGGATCAACGGGAGCGGGCCATCGGGATCATCCTTTCCGGCAATGGCACGGACGGCACGCTCGGCGTGAAGGCGATCAAGGGGGAGTTGGGAATGGTGATGGTGCAGGACGTGAATTCGGCGAAGTACAACGGCATGCCGTCTAGCGCCATTGACACCGGGTTGGTGGACTACGTTTTGACACCGGACAAAATGCCGGCGCAACTCGTCAATTATGTGCGGCGCTCCACGACCGGGTCCGGGACGAGGGCAGCGTCCATGGTAGGGAGGGCTCCGGACGCGTTGCACAAGATCTTTCAGATCCTCCGCACACAGACCGGCCACGACTTCTCACTCTACAAAAGAAACACCATTTGCCGGCGGATCGAGCGGCGGATGCACGTGCACCAGATCGAGGACGCCTCGACCTACCTCCGCTTTCTCCAACAAAACCCCCAGGAGGCGGGAGCGCTGTTCAAGGAACTGCTCATCGGCGTGACCAATTTCTTCCGCGACCCGGAGGCGTTCAAGGCCCTCGGCCGGAAATGGCTCCCCAAACTCCTTGCCGCCAAACCCAGGGAATCCACGGTGCGCGTTTGGATCCCGGGCTGTTCCACCGGCGAAGAGGTTTACTCCACTGCCATCGTGTTGCGCGAGTGTCTGGACCAGCTCAAGGGCGGCTACCAGGCGCAGATTTTCGGGACGGACATTGATGAGCGCGCCATTGAAACAGCCCGACTCGGCATCTATCCAGGCAACATCGCCGCCGACGTATCAGCGCAACGTTTGAAGAGATTCTTTTTCAAGGACGGCGACGGCTACCGCATCCGGAAGGAGATTCGGGAAATGGTGATTTTCGCCCCGCAAAACATCATCAAGGACCCCCCGTTCGTGAAACTGGACCTGCTCTGCTGCCGCAACCTTCTGATTTATCTCGACCCCGGGCTGCAGAAAAAACTGTTTCCGCTGTTCCATTACGCGTTGAAACCGGGCGGCCTCTTGTTTCTCGGATCTTCCGAATCCATCGGCGGATTTCAGGATTACTTCGCCGCGCTCGACAAGAAATGGAAGATTTACCGGCGCAAGGAGACGGTCGTGACGGCGCCGGCGTTGGCTGATCTTCCACCGCTGGCGGCCGCGCGGACGACCGGAAACGTGGCGGCCGCGGAAACGAAAAAAGGCGGCCCGGGCGCGCTGGCGGATCTGGTGACGAGGCTACTGCTCAGCGAGTATTCTCCGGCCAGCGTGGTCGTGAATGAAAAGGGAGACATTCTTTATGTTCACGGCCGGACGGGCAAATACCTGGAACCGGCCGCCGGCCAGGCGAATCTGAACGTCGTGGAGATGGCGCGCGAGGGGCTCAAGTTCGAATTGTCCGCCGCCATTCGCAAAGCGCACAGCCAGGACAAGGACGTGCGTTTGACCGGTTTGCGCGTTCAGGCCAACGGCAGATCTCAAGTGCTGAACCTGACGGTCAAACGGCTGCAACAACCGGAGAATCTCCGCGGGCTCCTGTTGGTCGTGTTTGAAGAAACCGAACCCACACAGCCGGTCAAAGCGACGAAGGCGCGGAGGGCCACGCGGGGCCAGCCACGGCACCGCGCCGCCGAGCTGGAAAAGGAACTCCAATACACGAAAGAGCATTTGCAAACCACCATCGAAGAACTGGAGACTTCGAACGAGGAACTCAAGTCCACCAACGAGGAGTTGCAATCCACCAACGAGGAGCTGCAATCCACCAACGAGGAACTGGAAACCTCCAAGGAAGAAATGCATTCGCTCAACGAAGAGCTGGTCACCGTCAACACGGAACTACAGAGCAAGGTCGAGCAGTTGACCCAGGCGCAGGGTGACATGAAAAACCTCCTCGACAGCACCCGGATCGCCACGATTTTTCTGGACAACAATCTTTGCGTCAAACGATTCACCGCAGAGGCGAACCGCGTGACCAACCTGATCCCGTCCGACGTGGGCCGTCCCATCGGCCACATTGTCTCCAACCTGAAGCACGAAACGCTGTTGCAGGACGTGGAACAGGTGCTGGACACCCTGGTGTTCAAAGAAGTCAAAGTGCAATCCAGAGACGGACGCTGGTTTTTGATGCGGATCATGCCCTACCGAACAATCGAAAACGTGATTGACGGCGTCGTGATCACATTCGTGGACATCGACGACTTTCAACAGCAGATCCTAACCGTCGAACACGCCCATAGAACGCGCGCCGTCGCGGAGGCCCTTTATCAATTCGCCACCGGCGTGGCGCAGACGGCGCGTGAACCTTTGCTGGTGCTGGATGCCGAGCTGCGCGTCATCGCGGCGAGCGGTTCGTTCTACGAGACGTTTCGGATCGACGATTCCGCCGTCGAGGGGTTCCTGATCTACGAATTGAACGCCGGGGCCTGGAGCATTCCCCGCTTGCGCGAATTGCTGGAGAACATCATTCCCAAAAACAGCCACTTCGAGGACTTCGAGGTCGAATACGATTTCTCCGGCCTGGGGCGAAAAAGACTGTTGCTCAGCGCCCGGAGAATATCCTATGACATTTC
>DATEKZ010000024.1:0-5311 GCA_035277185.1 Verrucomicrobiia bacterium | reverse complement strand
GCCGTTTAACCTCGGCAACCTCTTCCGGTTCTTCGGCGAGAGTGAAAGCCGCGCCCTGACCATCGATCTGGGCATGCAGTTGCCCAAATTGCAGGTGGGCCGGCTCTATTTTCTTTCGCCGACCGTTGTGCACTAAGCCATCGGTACCAGTCGAGAGACTGAACTCCTCGCCCTTTCCTCGCGGCATTAGGTTAAGGTTTCCTGTTGGTCTGGGTTTATCCTGATCCTCTGATCCTGCTCAAGACAGGCGGAAAAGATCGCGAGCAGGAACAGTATTGAGATCGCGACAATTCTCCTCCTTTCTTCTTCTTGCCAGTTTGTTTCGCTCCCACTAAATTTTGTCCCGTCGTTTTACCCAGGTCACCGATATTTTTCAGCAGATGAACCGCCGGGCCGCCGAAGAGTCAGTCAGCCATCCGACAGTAAATCCATTGCCATAAACTCTGTCAGGTTGCCGCGCGGAAACCGAGTGGAGCGCCCGTCGTTTCGAGCAGAGCTGCACATGAAACGCGATAATCTTTTGATGGTGGCGGACAGCGAGCATGACGCCAACATGCTGTACGCCGTGGGCATGTTTGTCCCCGATCCATTCATTTATCTCCGGATCAACGGCAAATGCCACATCGTGATGAACGACCTTGAAATCGATCGCGCGCGCAAACAGTCGCCTCGCTGCCGGGTCTTGTCCTGGAGTTATTACCGCCAGAAGTTGAAGCGCCTCGGCGTCAAGTCGCCGGGTTTCGCCGTCATCGTCCGCCACATCCTTCGTGAGAGGCGCCTCAAGAAGATCTTTGTGCCGGACAACTTTCCGCACGGGCTGGCTCGCGAGCTGCGCCGCTTGAAGATCAAGGTCAAGGTCAAGGAAGGCCGGTTTTTTCCGCAGCGCCAGTTCAAAACGGCCGACGAGGTGAAGAAGATCAGCGCCGCTCTGATGATGGCCGAGGTGGGGCTGGCGGAAGGGATTCAGGCATTGAAGAACGCCCGGATCGGGAAGAACCGCAAGCTGATGTATCACAATGTTCCCCTCACCTCGGAAAAGCTCCGGGCCATCGTTGACATAGCGATTATCCAGGCGGGCGGCCTCGCGGCGCACACGATCGTGGCCGGCGGCCGGCAAGCCTGCGACCCGCACGAATGCGGCCACGGCGCGCTGCGCGCGCATGAGCCGATCATCATTGATGTCTTTCCGCGGTCGCAAAAGACCGGTTACTTTGGCGACATCACCCGCACTGTGGTGAAGGGGCGGGCCAGCGAGGCGATCCGGAAGCTCTACGCCGCCGTGGCGCGCGGCCAGGAACTGGCCTTTGAAAAGATGGAGACCAACACGCCGGGCGCCGACGTGCATCAGGCCGTGACCGAGCTGTTCGAACGCGAGGGTTACAAAACCCGCAGACGGAATGGCCGCATGCAGGGGTTCTTTCACGGTACCGGTCACGGGTTGGGATTGGAAATACACGAAGCGCCGCGGATGGGCGCGTCATCCACCGATGTCCTGCGTGCCGGCCACGTGGTCACCGTCGAGCCGGGGTTGTACTATCCGGAGTTCGGGGGTGTCCGGCTCGAGGATGTGGCCTATATCACCAATGGCACGCCGCGGAACCTCACCAAGTTCGAGAAGGTCCTTGAGGTGTGACGGCTGTGACAGTTTTGACCGGCCGGGTTGGAATCGTGCCGGCGGTTGTCACAGGTCCCGGTTGGTTATTCCCCAAATTCAGCCGTTTGGCGGCGTCAAAGGCACTGGCACTTGTTCCGCTTGCATTGAACGCGTCGTATCTGGAACAAGTCAATGACGTGAAGGCCGCAAGCGCGGACAGCGCATGGCGATGGGTGGCAGGCGGTGCCGGGGCAAAAACTACCGTGCGCAAACCGCTGCCGGAGGCCGAAAGAAAGACTGAAAATGATACTTGGATTGATGATACTCGATCAATGGTGGTGGCTGATGATTCCGGGGCTGCTCCTCGGCCTCTACGCCCAGTTCAAAGTCAGTTCGGCGTACAACCATTACGCGCGTGTGCCGGCGGACAACGGATGGACGGGCGCCCAGACAGCGCGTGAGATTCTCGACCGCGCCGGTCTGCAGAATGTGCCGGTGGGCGAGGTGCCCGGTCATTTGACCGATCATTACGACCCAATGAAAAAGGCGCTGTTCCTATCGTCCGAAAATTTTCACGGACGCTCTTTAGCGGCGCTGGGCGTGGCGGCTCACGAGTCGGGTCACGCATTACAACACAAGACGGCTTACGCGCCGATGCAAATCCGGCAGACCATCGCGCCGGTGGCGGGCTTTGCCACCAATGCGGCCATGTGGATCACCTTTGGCGGCTACTTTGCCGGGCTGCCTTTCCTGCAAAGCATCATTGGAATCGCCATCGCCGTATTCGGCGTGATCGCGCTGTTTCATCTGGTCACTCTGCCGGTCGAATTTGATGCGAGCCGGCGGGCAAAAGAGCAGCTCCTCAAACTCGGGCTGATCGACAATCGCGAGGAACGGGGAGTCAGCCGGGTGCTGAATGCGGCGGCGCTGACGTATGTGGCGGCGATGGTCTCCTCCCTGTTCACGCTCCTGCATCTGATCATGATCGCCCGCGGTCACGACCGCGATTGATCATCCGAACAGTGCTTCTTTTTCCGGGTTGAAGGACACGCGCTGGTTCCCTAGTCTCAATCCCGAATGACGCGACTCCGCCGGTGCGGCCTGCCGGCCCGAAAAAATCTGCGCTCGCTCTCGGGCTTCGCGCGTTGTTTGGTAATCGGTCTCGTCTTGTCCCTCATACCGCAGATGTTGGCGGACCATCGCGTCGTCATCATTTCGCCGCACAACGAAGCGATCCGCCACGAGTTCGGGCATGGATTCAACGAGTGGCATCGCCGGCGTCACGGCGAAGGCGTCACGGTGGAATGGCGCGATGCCGGCGGGACAGCCGATGCGATCCGTTTCGTGCAATCGGAGTTCGCCACCAAACCCGGAGGCATCGGCATAGACGTTTTTTTTGGCGGCGGTTCGGAGCCGTTCCTGTTGCTGGCGGACAAAAAACTCTCGTCTCCCTACCAGGCGCCCGATGAAATCCTTGCCGGCATTCCGCAGAGCTTCAACGGCATCGAGGTTTACGACGCGGACTACAACTGGTACGGCGCGGCATTGTCCAGCTTCGGTATTCTGCAGAACACGCGTGTGCAGCGGCTGGTGAAGCTCCCGTTCGTGGCCCGCTGGGATCAGCTTGCCGCGCCGGAGCTGGATGGCTGGGTGGGTATCGGCGACCCGCGCAACAGCGGCACGATGAACAATATGTTCGAGGGATTCCTGCAGGCGCACGGCTGGGACCGCGGCTGGCAACTGCTCACGGAGATCGCCGGCAATGCCCGCAAGTTTGACCGCGCCTCATCGACCACCGCCAAAGATGTCACGCTTGGCGAAACGGCCTGCGCCTTTGCCATTGATTTCTTCGCGTTCACGCAAATCGCCGTCGCCGGTCGTACCAACATGACTTTTGCGCTCCCACAGGATTTCACCGCCATCAGCCCGGATGGCATCGCCATCCTCAAAGGAGCGCCCAATCTCACGTTGGGCCGCCGGTTCATCGATTTCGTCCTTGCCGAGGACGGACAGCGACTGTGGTTTCTGCCCCGCGGCCATCCGCAAGGACCGCGGCAATACTCCATTGAACGGATGACGATCCGTCCGGATTTTTACAAACGCTACCACGGCGTGAGCAACATCGAGTTTTCACCGTTCGAGCTGAAACAAAGTTTCCGTTACAACGCCAAACTCGCGCGGGACCGCCGTGAAGTGGTCGCGGCCCTGGCCGGGGCGCTGCTGGTCGATACTCAGACCGAACTGCGCGCCGCCTGGCGTTCCATCCGGGAACGGGGCTTGTCAGCGGGGGATCGTCAGGAGTTCGGCCGCATGCCGCTCACGGAAAGCGAGGCGTTCCAGCTCGCGACCGGCGCGTGGAAGGATCCCGTGGTCCGCAATCAAAAGAAGATCGAGTGGCAGAACTGGGCTCAACGAAAATACCGTCGCATAGCCTACCACGACTGAGATGCGCGTTTCGATTCAAGGCCTGACCAAAAAATTCGGCGACACCGCCGTCCTGAAGGATATTTCGCTGGAGATTCAAGACCACGAACTCTTCTTTCTGCTCGGACCATCGGGTTGCGGTAAGACGACTTTGCTCCGCCTCATCGCCGGATTCTACCAGCCCGATGCCGGGCGATTGTTCTTTGGCGACAAACTGATGAACGGCGTGGCGCCGCATCGGCGCAACACCGGCATGGTGTTCCAGAACTACGCCCTCTGGCCGCACATGACCGTCGCCCAAAACGTGACCTACGGTCTCGACGTCCGTCATGTCAGCGCGGCGGAGAAAAAACAACGCATCGCCGAGGCGCTGGCCATCGTGCAGATGGAACCGTACGCGGCGCGGACGCCCAACCAGCTTTCCGGCGGGCAGCAACAGCGCGTTGCCCTGGCGCGCGCCCTGGTCATCAAGCCCGACGTCCTTCTCCTCGATGAACCGCTTTCCAACCTCGACGCCAAACTGCGCCTGGAGCTGCGCGAGGAAATCCGGCGCATCCACGCGGAAACGCAAATCACCACCATCTATGTCACGCACGACCAGAAGGAGTCGCTCTCGCTTGCCGGACGGATGGCGGTCATGCGCGACGGCGTCATCGAACAGGTCGGCGATCCCAGGACGATCTATCGCTCGCCAGTCAACGGTTTTGTGGCCGATTTCATCGGCGAAACCAACTGGTTGAATGCGACTGTCCGAGGGCAGTCCGATGGAACGGTGATTCTGGACACCGAATGCGGCGAGTTCCGGGGGTTGACAGGCGCCAGGTTCGACGTGGGCCGGAAGGTCCGGCTCGGGTTCCGGCCGGAAGCCGTCGAAATTGGAACTCACGACAGCAACGCGTTAACGGCGACCATTGCGCAGGTCAGTTACCTTGGAGACACCGAACAGTACGAGCTGAAGCTCTCGTCCGGCGCAGCGATTAAGGCGGTGGAACAAAACCCGCAGGAGATTCGCCGCGTGGGCGAGCCATTGCTGGTGCACGTCGATGCGCGGAACCTGTTCGTGCTGTCCGCGGACTGATTTCTTGTGTTCGCGGCGGGAGTTGGCGTCAGTTGACCCGGAAAAGAGGCAGCATCCAACTGGCCTGAGCGGACCTCGCAACTTTCTGCGAGCCGGTGCGCAACTTTCCACTGCGCGGCGTGTCAAAACCAGTGGTGAAAGCTAATTTGCTTGCGCACCGAAAGTGTTCTACTAACGTTGAAAACGTTTTATGGCGGCGAAGCGGAAACCAGCAC
>DATEKZ010000023.1:0-3160 GCA_035277185.1 Verrucomicrobiia bacterium | reverse complement strand
GCAGATCGCTATCCCCGGCGTCGAACAACCAATCGAAATCTCGCGTTCCGATGTGGAGCGGGTCGCCGAAAAGTTCCTGTTCGCCGTGCAGGAAGCCGGCCGCATCTATCGGCACATCGAGAAGGCCAAAGGGCGCGATTTCATCACCGAGATCTCCATGGACGAGACGGACAGCGCGCAGACACCACTGGAACTGCTGGTGATCCTTGCCGCAATCGCGGATGAAAACATTCCCATCCAAACCATCGCGCCCAAATTTGCCGGACGTTTCAACAAGGGCGTGGATTACGCCGGTGACCTGGAACAATTCGAAAGGGAGTTCAACTCGGACCTTGCCGTTATCGCCTTTGCCATTCAAAAATACGGCTTGCCGGGAAATCTGAAATTGAGCGTCCACTCCGGCAGCGACAAATTTTCGATCTACGCACCCATCCGCAAAGCGCTGATGCGTTTCAACGCGGGCTTGCACGTCAAAACGGCGGGGACAACATGGCTGGAGGAAGTGATCGGCCTGGCGGAGGCGGGCGGCGAGGGCCTGGCGCTGGCAAAAGACATTTACTCCGAAGCCCTCGCGCACGTGGATGAACTCTGTGCGCCCTACGCCTCCGTGATTGACATCGATTCAGCGAAGTTGCCGTCGAAAGAAGCCGTGCAGAGTTGGAATTCAAAGCAATTCGTGTCGGCGCTGCGTCACGACGCAAAATGCCCGGCATTCAACCCTCACGTCCGGCAGTTGCTGCACGTCGGATACAAGATCGCGGCGAAAATGGGTGACCGGTATCTGAACTTGCTGGAAACCTGCGAACCGACGGTCGCCAGAAACGTGACAGAAAATCTTTACGACCGGCATCTGAAACCGCTGTTTATCGGCAACGCCGGGTAATTTTCTGAACGCAACTATGAACCTGTTTGATTTGTCGGGAGAGGTGGCGGTGGTCATCGGAGCCACTGGCGTTTTGGGCGGCGCGCTGGCGGAAGGGCTGGCGTCGGCGGGCGCCAGGGTCGCTGTGGCGGGACGCAGCAAGGAACGTGGCGAGGCACGCGTCGAAGCAATCAGGAAACGGGGCGGCGACGCTCGATTCATCGCGGCGGATGCCGTGTCGGCTTCCAGCCTGCGCCACGCGCACCGGGAGATCGAGGCACAGTTGGGTCCGCCCACCGTTTTGATCAATGCCGCGGGGGGGAACGATCCCAAAGTCACCGTCACGGCCGAACGGACCTTCGAACAGATCGCGCTGGAGGATTGGCGCGCCAATTTCGATTTGAATCTCGCCGGCGGCGTCCTGTTGCCCTGTCAGGAATTTGGACCGGCGATGGTCAAGCGCGGCAAGGGCAGCATCATCAACATCGCCAGCGTCTCGGCGCACATCCCGTTGTCGCGCGTGGTGACTTATTCGGCAGCCAAGGCGGCGGTGTTGAGTTTGACTCAGTTCCTTGCTCGCGAATGGGCACCCGTTCGAGTCAATTCCATCACGCCGGGCTTTTTCCCCGCCGAACAAAATCGCAACCTGCTCTTCAATCCCGACGGTTCACCGACTGCGCGGGCGAAAGCCATCTTTGGCCACACCCCCATGGGCCGCTTTGGCGAGGCTCACGAGTTGATGGGCGCGGCGATTTTCCTGGCGAGTTCCAAAGCCAGCAGTTTCGTGACGGGAACGGATATACGCGTCGATGGCGGGTTCCTGGCGCAGACGATCTGAGCGGTCGTCAGCTGTTCCCTCAGGGCGAAACCGGCACCGCGTTGATCTCCATGCGATTACTGCCGCCGATGGTTGCCTGACCCTGGATGCGCGCGCCTTGCATCTGAACGGCGTCGGGGAAGGAGAACATCTGGCCCACTTGAACAGCCGCTTGCTGGGCCGGAGAAATGCCTCCGGCAACTCCGTTGGCGTTCATCGCGTTGGTTCCTGCCAGAAGGTTCCCTTGAAAAACGACCAGTTTGTTCAAAGTACGATTGGTGCCGGTGACGCGGAAGCCGAAGTATTGGCTGGTCAGACCCAAGGCGTCGCTCGCCGCCAATTCGCTCGGAGTCCGTACGCGTTCGCTGTCCGCAGCCTTTTTCGACTCTTCAACGGCGGCGGCGGTGACACTGACATCCACCTTGCGCCCCGCCCCAACCTGCGGATCGTCCGTCTGGCCTTCGTAGGTCGAACCATCCGAATCCACGATGCGAACCGCGCGTCCGTTCTGCTCGAGTTGAAAGGAGCCCAGCACCTCGAGCGCGGGTGAGTTGAGATTGACGCGGTAGTTCCGCACCTGCTCAAACCGCTGGGTTGTCTGACCCGTGGCCGGCACACTGAAGGAGGCAAAGCGGTCGGTGGACGCAGCCCGTTCATCGCCGAGTTGCACGCCGGCAGGGACGTTGCCGGGAGCTGCACGACCTTCGGGAGCTTTCAAAGCAAGCTTGACGCCTTCCGCAGCCACGGCGCCTCTCGTGCCCGGGGCGTCATCGTTGCGCTTCGCTCCGTCCGGCGCGGCAGCGCCCCCGGTCCCGCCGTTCCGCGCCAGTTGATTGAGTGCAAGCTGCGACTCACCTGAACTCAAATTACCCGGCGCTCGTGCGGCGCCCAGGTCTCTTGCCCGGGACCTTGTATCACCGCGCGCCTCGACCTTCTCCGCCGGCGTCAGGCCATATTGCTGGCGCAACAGAACTGACGGTTCCTCGGCCGTCGTCGACCCACGCGTCGCCGGCGCCGTCTGTGACGGAGGTGTCGGCTGTTGCTTCACGGCTTCTGCGTACGCCAGTGCTTCACTGCGGACGGCCGTTCCGGTTTCTTTCACGGACTTTGCGAGGTCAGCCTCTTTCGTCCGGGTTTGGGCCGACGCCGTTTCCTTTTCGTTCGAGGCCAAAGGCGCAGCGGCAGGAGGAGGTGTTGCCGGTATGCCGGTGGACGTGGAAGCCGGCTCCGTAGGTTCGCGCAGAGCGGGAGTCTCCGCCAATTTGTTTTTGTCTTTGGCGAGCAAATCCTCGTGAGGCACTTCGCCGAAAGGTTTCACGTCGTTCTGTCTGGCCAGTTCGAGCGTTCGTCCCGCTTTCGATTTTGTTCTCGACAGGGCCGGCATCAAAAGGGCGGCGGCAATCGCAGTAACCACGAGAACCGGGAGCGCCCAGACCAGTTTTGGCCAGAACGCCAGGAACCACCCCGTCCTCGGTTCCGGT
>DATEKZ010000022.1:0-5330 GCA_035277185.1 Verrucomicrobiia bacterium | reverse complement strand
CGGCGGTCGCCTGCTTGATCCGTTCTTTGGCGTCGCTCGTCTGGAGCTCGATCTCCTGCCTGGCTTGTTGCGCCTCGGCCTCGACGGCCTTGCTCCGGGTCTGATCGGCCACCATCCAGAGGGCCCCCGAGAATTCGCCGGATTCGGTACGGATGGACGTCGCGGACAGAAATGCCGCGCATTCCGAGCCATCCTTGCGCCGGAACTGAAATTCGCACTTGATGTCTTCGCCGGCTTCCTGCCGGGAGAGCAGCTCCTCGGTTTCACGGCGCGCGCGGTCGGGGACAAAATCGATCAGCGGGCAACCCGCCAGTTCCTCGACCTGACAGCCCAGCATCGCGGCCATCTGCGGATTCACGTACTCGGTGCGGAATTGCACGTTGAGCAACCAGGCTCCGTCGTTCGTGGTCTTGACGAGCCGATGAAACTTCTCCTGGTTTTGGAGCAGACTTTCCTCCAGCCCCTTGCGCTCGAAGAAATCCTTCATCTGCCTTTCCGCGATGGTCAGGCGAACGCCAAGCGCGCTGACATCGAATGGTTTCGGAAGGAAATCGTTGGCCCCTACCGTGAGAATCTCCCCCGTATCGGCGGGCTGCCCGGGCGCCGTGGCGACCATGATGAAAATCTTGTCGCCGTTTGGCTGGGAGCGGACCCACTTGCAGAACTGCAACCCGCCCATGCCCGGCAGGCCCGCGTCCAGAAACAATAGCGGGTAGAATTCCTTCTGATAAGCAAGGATGGCCTGCTCGGCGTTTTCGTACGAGACGACCTCGTGGCCGCGCTCGGCGAGGACCTTCGCCAGCACGCACTGGGTCATCAAATCATCTTCTACAATCAGCGTCTTCATCAGCTCTGCTTTCTACGTCGAAGGTGCCTCTTCACTTTACCCGTTCATCAACTCGGCGGCTGGGGCGATGTTCCCATCGCCCCGACACGCTTCTCCTGGAACGACAGTCTGCGAAGGCCGGCTCAGAAACGAAGGCATTGATCCGGCGCGAGTGGAGTCCGATAACCGAGTATAATCCGTGCGCCGCGTGCGACGCAAGACCACCTTCAAGCGTCCTGCAAACCCGAAAGGGTCGGGTAGTTCTTTCGCTCGCGACTGCCAAAAGTTCGTTCAATGGTTCTTGTCTGCCGCGCAGGATTGCGGACCACCCGCGCGGCGGCATGGCGCGAACAACGCTTTCCACTCGGATGATTCTGCCCGAGTTCGCCTCGTAACAATCTGAGACACTTCGTCCAACAACCAACCAGCCAATCCCCATCGCTTTCGCCCGAAATAAACTTCGGGCGTCCGCAGAAAGCCTTTAACGCGCTGACGCAGCACTGCCAAAGCAGCTTTGGTTCCAGTCTTAACGTTACCTTCATTGGCCTGGATTCCGATCCACGTAAACGTCGGTTTGGATTGCCGCGTGAACGCGCGGGCCTCCGTTTTTTCCTTTCTCGCTGAACCGTAACGAAGCCGTTAGAAGCGGTGGCCCAAGACGCGGGGCGTTACGCATCGCCCGATTCACCTGAGCGCGAACCAAAGTATTGATCCAGTTCGGGCTTGACCACCTTCTCGTAGCATTCGGGACAAATTCCGTGACTGAAACGGGCCTCCGAATGGTCCGCGACGTACTTGTCCACCTGTTGCCAATAATTCCCGTCATCGCGAATCTTTTTGCAGTAAAGGCAAATCGGGAGAAGGCCCTGAAGCATTTTTACGCTCGTGAGGGCCACTTCCAGTTCCCGAACGCGCTCGGCGAGGCTCTTCTGAAGCTGCACGACGCGCTGGCCTACCTGCACGCGGGCGCGCAGTTCGTCGAAATCGAAGGGTTTGGTGACGTAGTCATTGGCGCCGGCCTCCAGGCCCGAAACAATATCTTCCCTCGAATCCCGGGAGGTCAGCAAAATCACATAGGTGGGCTGATCGGTTTGTTGCTGGCGAAGTTTCTTGCAGATTTCCGGTCCCGTCAGACCGGGCATCATCCAGTCCAGAATGGCCAAAGGAATTGTCGGATCCGCTTCCAGCGCGGCCCATGCCTTGGCGCCGTCCTCCGCCACCACCGCCTCATGGCCGTCCTTTTGCAACCGGGCTTCCAGCAGCCGTCGCGATACCCGATCATCTTCAGCGATTAGTATCTTCACACTTTTGGGCTCCGGCCAGGCGCAGCCCGGCATCAGATTAGCGCAGTTCAGTAACCGCCGGAAGCCAGACTTCCACGGTTGTGCCGACACCGACCTCGCTCTGCACGCCAAGCCGGCCGCCGTGCAATTGGGTCAGCCGCTTCGCGATGGTCAGGCCCAGTCCCGAGCCTTGTTGTTCGTACAGCTTCCGTTCGAATTGCATGTAGGCGCCAATTTCCGACACATGTTCCGGTCTCATCCCCCGTCCATGGTCCTGAATCTTCAACACCACGTGCCCCTCCGTGATCGTAGAGACAACGCGGACGGGGCTGCCGGGCGTTGAAAACTTGAAAGCGTTGTCCAGCAGTTCGTCCACGATCTTGGTGAAATAGTCCTCGGTGATCGCCGCCGAAGCTTCACAGACGTCAAGATCGAGGTCGTCCAGGCGACCCGCCTGGAGCGCCCGCACCCGGGAGACGCGTTCCACGGCTTTGCGCAACGGCAGCGGCTGGCCCTCCCGAAACAGATCAATGTGGTCGGCCTGCAGAAGTTCGATCTGGGCGAAGATCAAGAAGTTTTCGATCAATCGATGCAAGCGTTTGGCCGAGTCGCGGATGGCCTCGGCCATGGAGACAACTTCCTCCGATTGAAGTGATCGATGATCGGAAATCAGGATGTCGGAGAAGCCCAGGATCCCATTCAACGGGGTTAACAACTCGTGCGGCAGGGCGAGGCTGATGTTGGAGCGCAGATCGGCCAGCCTTCGCTCAGCCTGCTCGCGCACGGTTTGAAGCTTCTTGAGCCGCGCGTTCACCGCAGCCAGCAATTGTGGAACGGTGAAGGGTTTGGAAAGATAGTCGTCCGCACCCAGTTCCATCCCCTGGCGCATCCCCGCCGTGTCCGCCTGGCCGGTCATCAGAATAAAGGGGATGGGCGCGGTCGCGTTGTCCTGGCGCAGCGCAGCCAAAGTCCGGTACCCGTCCATCTTCTCCATGCGCACATCGCACAGGATCAAATCGGGGAGCTGGGAACTGGCAAGCTGCACCCCGGCGGCGCCGTTCTCGGCTTCGACGACCTCGAAGCCCGCGTGTTCAAGTGAGAGCCTGATTACTTCTCGCAGCCCGGGGTCGTCGTCAATCACCAGAATTTTTGTCATACGGGAACAAGCCAACGCCAAACGCGCCGATTAAGCTGTCCACCCGCGATCTGAGGACGGGGCTCTGCCGATCCGCGCTCCCGCCCGATGCGGATGTTTCTCGATTCTGCGCACCGTCATTCCGGCTGCGGAGCCGATGCTCTGTCGGCGCGAAGATTATGAAACGGCTTGAGTATTGCCACAAAGAAATTCCACCTGCTCCTCGAGACGCGCGGTGGTTATTTGCAGAGGAGACAAGGGATTGAAAGCCGGGGGTTGCAAGACCCGGTCTCACGCCACGGCATCCAGGCACCCGCGGACCATGCGCGCCAGTGTGATGGGTTGGAAGGGTTTTTGCAGATAGTTAACGCCTTCACGCAGACTGAAATCCGGTCCGACGATTTCGAGGTTGTAACCACTGGTATAAACGACCTTCAGGCCCGGCTTCTGCGCTCGCAATTGCTTGGCGAGGTCGCCGCCGCTCAAACCGTCGGGCAGAGCCATGTCCGTGATGACCAGGTCAATTCGTCCGCCATTCTGGTGCCAGATCTTGAGCGCCTCGGAGGCGGTGCCTGCCTCCAGAAGTTGATAGCCATAATGTTGCAGGATGCCCCGCATCAACCCCCGCAAGGCCGTCTCGTCCTCCACCACCAGGATGGTTTCTTTGCCGCCGCGCACGGCTGGTTTCGTCGTGAGTTCAGTCGGCGGTTCCGGCGTCCTCTTGTTGGCGGGCAGGAAGATGGTGAACGTGGAACCCATTCCCACCCGGCTTTCCACTTCGATCCAGCCGTTGTGCAGCTTGACAATTCCATACACCGTCGCCAGGCCAAGTCCGGTGCCCTTTCCGACTTCCCGGGTGGTGAAGAACGGTTCAAAAATGCGGCGCAGCGTCGCCTCGTCCATCCCGCTGCCGGTGTCCGTTACGCCCAGACAGACGAAATGACCGGGACGCGCCTCCGCGTGCGTCTGTCTGTCCATCTCATCGATCTCTGTCGCAAATGTGCTGATGATCAACTGTCCGCCCTTGGGCATGGCATCGCGTGCGTTGGCGGCGAGGTTCATAATGAGTTGTTCCATCATTCCGATGTCCGCCAGCACCGGCGGCAGATTCGTCGAGTAATTGCACTGCAGGGAAATCTGCTCGCCGAGCATGCGGTTTAACATCTTGGTGACGTTGCCGACCACCTCGTTGAGATCCAGAATTCGCGGCTGCATGACCTGTCTCCGGCTGAACGTCAGGAGTTGTCGCGTCAGGTTTGCCGCCCGAGTCGCGGCCGTCGCCACCTGTTTCAACTGGTCCACGAAACCCGGCGGCGCCTTTGGGTCCGCAAGCATGAGTTCGCTGTGACCCTGAATGATCGTCAGGATATTGTTGAAATCGTGCGCGACGCCGGCCGCCAGTTGGCCCACCGATTCCATTTTCTGCGATTGGCGGAGCTGGTTCTCCAGTTGCAGCCGGCTCGTGATCTCCACGGAATACGCGTGAACCACCTCACTGACCAGGATCGGAAAGAACGACCAGGAGAGCGTCCGTCCCTCGATTACCATTTCGACCCCGATCCGGCTTTCACCTGAACTGAGGCAGGCTTCGATAATCCCATGAACGTCGTGGGGAAGAATTTCTTTGGCGTGGTTTTTGCCGAATGACCGCGCCATTTGTTGGGCCGCATCATTGAAGTAGGTCAGAGTGCCGTTCGCCGCCAATTCCAGCACGGGGTTCGGGTTGTACAGGGGAAAGGCCGCCAGCTTTTGAATCTCGGACTCCGCGCGTTTGCGGTCGGTGATGTCGCGGTAGTTGGCGACGATCGCGCGCACGCCCGGCTCGTTCAGAAGATTCTTGCCGGTGCCTTCCATCCAACGCCACGAACCGTCCTTGTGGCGGAGCCGGTACTCCATCTTGGTCGTGTGGCCGGGTTTCTGGACCAACTCGCCAAAGACCCGCGTCGTCCGTTCCAGGTCGTCCGGGTGAACCAGTCCGAGAAAACTGGTGCCTGCAAACTCGGCTGGCGGATAACCCAGGATTCGCTCGGTGGAAGGTCCGGCATACGACACCGCACCCAGGTCGTCCAACAGGGCAATCGCGTCC
>DATEKZ010000021.1:0-7064 GCA_035277185.1 Verrucomicrobiia bacterium | reverse complement strand
ATCATCCGACGGCCAAGGCCCTGGCGCAGCTTGCCGACGAAGCCGGCGTGCCGCTGGCCGAACCAAAGGATTTCGCCGAAGCCGCGGGCCGCGGCATCAAGGCGAAAGTGGACGGCGCGGACATCGTTATCGGCCGCGCGCAATGGTTGAAAGACAGCGGCATCACGGAAGATTTCATGAAATCGGTCGATTTGAACGAGACCGAGGGTTACAGCCTGATCTTTGTCGCCCGCAACGGCCGGTGCATCGGCTGGGTTGGTTTGCAGGACCAGACCCGCGCCGAGGCGCGCGAGGCGCTGGCTGGACTCAAGGAACGCGGGGTGCGCCGCATCGCCATGGTTTCCGGCGACCGCCAGCCGGTGGCGGCCCGTGTCGCGCGCGAGATCGGTTGCGAAGAGGTCGTGGCCGAGTGCCTGCCCCAGAACAAAGTCGAATTCGTCCGCAACATCAAAGCACGGGGTTATCGCGTGGCCGTGGTTGGCGTCGGCGTCAATGACGCGCCGGCGCTCGCGGCCGGGGACATGGGCATCGCGATGGGTGCGGCCGGCAGCGAAGTGGCCATTCACAGCGCGACCATCGCCCTCATGAACAACGACCTCCGCCGGCTGCCGTTCCTCGTGAAGCTCTCGCGCCAGACCCGCGCGGTCATCAACCAGAACTTTTTGTTCGGCGTGTTCTTCATCATCGGCGGCCTGACTGCGGCGGCGTTCGGCTACCTGAATCCGATCCTGGCCGCGATCATGCACAATGCGGGCTCGTTGGTCGTCGTGTTCAACAGCGCGCGCCTCGTGCGCCAGGGCGAAGAACTGGAGCCGTTCCGGTCACCGCAGCCGCAACCGGACGACCAGGGCACGGGGTTAAGGGCCGGTTCCGTTCCGCAAATCGCCGCGCAGACGGCTTGACGCCACTCGATCCAATGGTCGCCCTCGAAAATCCACAGCCGGCACGCGTCAGTTCGCGAAACGAGGACATCGTGATCGCCGTTCGCGGTCTCACGAAGACGTTCAAGGATTTCTGGGGACGCCCGAAAGCGCGCGCGGTTGACAACGTCGATTTCGAAGTGCGCCGCGGCGAGGTCTTCGGGTTGCTCGGTCCGAACGGTTCGGGCAAGTCAACGACGGTCAAGCTGCTGCTCGGCCTGCTTTATCCGACCAAAGGGCACATCGAAGTGTTCGGCCATTCGCCGCGCCATGTGGCGACCAAGAGGCGGATCGGCTATTTGCCGGAAGAATCCTATCTTTACCGCTATCTCGATTCGAACGAGACGCTCGATTTCTTTGGCAGCCTGTTCGACTTGTCGAACGCCGAGCGGCGACGACGAGCCGAACAGTTGCTCGATATGGTGGGCCTGGGACAGGTGCGCCGCCGGATGGTCGGTGAGTTCTCGAAAGGGATGCAGCGCCGCATCGGGCTGGCGCAGGCGCTCATCAACGATCCCGACCTTGTCATTCTCGATGAGCCGACCTCCGGCCTCGACCCCATCGGCTGCCGCGAAGTGAAGGATCTGATCCTTGCGCTGGCGAGGCGCGGCAAGACGGTCATCCTGAGCAGTCACCTGCTGGCGGACGTGGAGGATGTCTGCGACCGGGTGGTGATCTACTATGGCGGCAAGGTGCGGGCCGCGGGTTCGCTGAAAGACCTGCTGGCGGAGGCGGACTCGATTCGCATCACGGCGCCGGTGTTGCCCAAGGAAAAGTTACAGCGCGTTTTGGAAATGATCCGCGCCGACGTGGCCGAAGACAAGGTGAGGATCGACACTCCCACGCAAAATCTGGAGAGCTATTTCCTTGGCGTCGTCCAGAAAGCGCGGGAAAGCGAAACCCAGACGTCCGGAGCCACGTCCGGCCACCGCGTCGCAGCATATCTCCGCGGCGACGCCGAGGCAGCGACCCAAAGCGACAAGGTGCTCGAGCGCCTGACGTTGCCGGCGGCAAAGGCTGAACCTCAGGTCTCCACGCCAGCGCCGGCCGAAACGGTGGACCACAAAAAACTCGACGAATTGGCCAAACCCCAGCAACCCACGGCGGCGACGACCACTGATCCCGCCAAGCCGGTCGATCTGAAAAAGGCGGACGAAAAACTGTCGTCGCTGCTCGGCAAACCGAAATGACCGGTGGCAGCGCAGTTTGTTCCGTCTTTCCGAATTGAGTTTTCGACAGTTCCGCGATGCATCAAACCTTCGAGATATTCAAGCATCCCGTCAGAGGATACCGCGTCGTCAAGAGTGGGTTCTCGTGGCCGGGATTTCTGTTCACCTGGATCTGGGCGTTCGCGCGCCAGATGTGGTTTGTCGGCGCGGCGCTGTTGGTCGTTTCTGTCGCCCTCGCTGCGTTCTGGTGGCTGGCATTCCGGGGAGACGCCTTTGCCGGCTGGTTGTTGTCGTTGGTGTTTTGTCTCGTCGTCGGGTTCAAAGGCAACTCATGGCGGGCGAAATGGATGGAGGCGCGCGGTTTCGATTACGTTTGCGCGGTCAGCGCCGGTTCCAGCCGGAGCGCTCTGGCCAAGCTGGCGCAAGTGGGAGACGCCATTCCCGAGGATTGGAAAACGCGGCTGCCCGCCACCGGATTGTCGCTTGCCCCTGCCAAAGTCCGGAGACTGTTTGCGATGGCGTGGCTGACGTTGAAGGCCGCCTTCCGTTACCGCGTGGTTCAGGTGTTGTCGGGGTTGTTGCTGGCCGCGGTGATTGGCCTGCCATCGATCATCAAGCACGATGGTTCGGCGCAAGGATTCACCCAGATTCTGCTGACCTACACGCTTGGCGCGATCACCGTGCTGCTCGGATTCGCCACGCTCTGGCTGGCGTGCGGCACGCTTGCCCGCGACGTCGAGGAATGCCAGATGCAGATGGTGGTCGTCAAACCCATCGCCCGATGGGAAATCTGGCTGGGCAAATGGCTGGGAATCCTGCTGCTCAACGCGTTGCTCCTGGGCGCTTCGGGAGCGGCCGTTTACCTGTTGATGCAGTGGCGCGCCTCACGGCTGCCGGCTGAGGTCCAGGCCAAACTCCGCAGCGAGATCATGGTGGCCCGCGCCTCCGTCAAGGAACAGGTGGACAATGCCGAAATCGAGGAGGAAGTCGAACGCCAGTTGCAGGAGCGACTCAAGGAAAGCAGTGTCGCCGCGATGGACCGCGATTTCGTCCGCAAACAGATTCGCGAGCGGATCAAGGCCGGCTTCCAGGTCGTGCGTCCGGGTCAGGCGCGCCGATGGGTGCTCGATTTTGGTTCGAAGGCGGACACGGCACGTGGCCGGCCTCTTTATGTCCGCACGAAGTTTTTTGCCGCGGAAACGGCCCGGTCGGGCACCTACACCGGGCTGTGGGAAATCGGGCCGCCGGAGGGACGGCGTTACCGGCCGGAACCCATGAGCCTGGCCGCCGAGACCTTCCACGAATTCCGCATCGAACCGGAACTGCTCGGCCAGGACGGTAAACTGACCATCGATTTTTGGAACTACAACGACACGGCGCTACTCTTTCCGCTCGAGGAAGGAATGGAGGTGTTGCATCATGAGGGAAGCTTTGGCCTGAATTTTGTCCGCGGCCTGGGTATAGTCTTTTGCTGGCTGGCGCTGCTGGCAACCATCGGGCTTTCCGCCGGAAGTTTCCTTTCGTTTCCCGTCGCCGCCTTTGTGTCGCTCGCAATTCTGGTCGTCGGACTTTCCAGCGGTACCGTGAAGCAGGTGGTGGAGGAAGGCGGCATCAGCGCGGTCAACGCGAACACCGGCACCGTGGACGACCCTGCCATCATCGATCGCGTCGCGCTGCCGTTCTTTCGCGGACTGCTGGCGGTGATCAATCTGGTTCACGGCTTTTCGCCCGTGGATTCTCTCAGCACGGGCCGGAGCGTGACGTGGGGCCAGCTCGGCCTGGCCGTGGCGCAGGTGGTTCTGCTGCTCGGCGGGATTTTTGCCACCCTGGGCATCATCACGTTCACGCGGCGGGAACTGGCCACCGCCCAGGGGACCCAATGACATGAACCAGGCGAAGCTTTACAAGGCCGGTCTGGTGCTGGCCCTGGTCCCGCTCCTGGTGCTGGCTTCCTTCACCCAGGCGCGTTTGAACCGCGACCGCGTGGCGATGGGGATCACCCGTGGCGAGGTGTTGGGCAAAACCGCGCCGCCGGTGCTGGTCTTCACCACCGTCGCCCTCGGCGGTTTCCGCGGTCTGATCGCCAACGCGCTCTGGGTCCGCGCCATGGAACTGCAGGATGAAGGAAAGTACTTCGAAAAAGTCCAGTTGACGGATTGGATCACCAAACTCCAGCCGCATTTCATCACGGTCTGGGTCGTGCAGGCCTGGGACATGGCCTACAACATTTCCATCAAGTTCGACGATCCGCGCGACCGCTGGCAGTGGGTGTTGCGCGGCATCGAATTGCTCCGCGACGAAGCCCTGAAATACAACCCGGACGAGACCTTGATTTATCGCGAGCTGGCCTGGATTTTTCAGCACAAGATGGGCGCCGATCTCGACGACGCCCACATGTATTTCAAGTCCCAGTGGGCCCGCGAAATGGACGCCGTCCTCCAGGGAACCAACTACCCGGCGCTCATCCATCCGGGCACCGACGATGAGAAGGAGCGCGCCCGCATCCTGCGCGAGAAGTACAAACTCGATCCGAACCATATGAAGGAGGTGGACGAAGAGTTTGGTCCGCTGGAATGGCGCCTGCCGGAGTCCCAGGCGGTTTATTGGGCGACGTTCGGATTGAAGCGCGCCAAGCAACAGGACCGGATCACCCTGCGGCGCGCCATCTATCAGCCCATGCAACTGGCCTTTCAGCGCGGCCGGCTGATTGAGATCAACGTCGGCACCAACAAGGCGTACCAGTTCGGCCCGAATCTGGCGATGATCCCGCGCGCCAACAAGGCGTATGAAAAAATGGCCGAGGCGGATCCGGAATACCGCGATCACATCCGGAATGCGCATAAGAATTTTCTGAAGGACGCCGTCTATTTTCTGTTTTCGCAGAACCGCCGCGCAGAGGCGGGGGAATGGAAGAACTACCTGACCACGTCCTACCCGGACGTCACGCTGTTCGACGTTCGGGACCCACACAAGCCGCAGGAAAAGATCGCCGACATGACCGTGGAGGACTATGCGGCGGCCCGCGTGACGGAGGACGTGGGCGAGACCTCGAACGTGCGCGTCCGCGCCGCCATCGAGGGCTTGCTGGTCAGCTCCTTTTACAATCTCGCGATTGGTGAAGACGACGCTGCCATCAACTACGCCCTCTTTGCGCGGAAGGTCTGGGACCGGTTCATGGCAGAGATCGGGGATCAGAAAAAACGCGTCGGGCTCGCGCCGTTCAGCCAGATGGAACAGGAGGCGCAACGGGTCTTCGAAAGCGAATACAACGAGGACATCGTCAACCGGTACCGCACCAAACGCGGCCTGCCGCCGCGGACGAACGAGCCACCGGCCAACCCGGCTCCGCCGCCGTAGCGCAGACTTGCAGTCTGCCGTATCGCGGATTTGTAATCCGCCCGGCGTCGGTCACGAGACAGCGCTTTGGAACTGCGAAGCCCCGGCCGAATGGAATTCGGCGATACGGCAGATTGGAAATCTGCGCTACGAGCGGGATGCGCCGCCAAAGAAAATTTGGCTCCGAGGTTGGACGCGAATTGCGCGAATTTGCGCCAACGCAACCATGTCGCAGTTGCGTTAGGTCATTCTTGGCGTAGCCGCGGATTTTCGCCTTGGACGAAAGCTGCGATTGCGCGCGACGGGCAGTTCGTTTAGGTTCGCCGCATGACTCGTTTGGGCGGCGTCCTGCGCTGCGCTCTTTTGTGGTTGGCGTGCGTTTGTTTGAGCGGCTGTTTCCTCTGGTCCGGCGGCAGTCTCGACGAACAGAAAGATCCCAATTTTCTGACGGGCCTGAGTCGCAGACGGGCCATGAACTTTTCCGGCGCGGCGGAGGCCTTCGAGAAGGCGCTGGAAGCCAATCCCCGTTCCGCGTCCGCGCATCTGGAGCTGGGCCTGCTTTGCTACGAAAACCTCGGTGACTTCGCCGGCGCGATCTATCACTTCGAAAAATATCTGAAGCTCAATCCCAGGTCCAACCGCAGCGACAGCGTCCAGCAATACGTCACGTACTGCAAACAGGAGATGACCAAGGGGCTGCCGATGGCGTCGTTGAACCAGCAAGTGCAGCGCGAGCTGGAAAAAATGGACAAGCTGATGCGCGAAAACACCGAGCTGCGCCAGCAGGTGGAACAGTTGAAGGCTCAGGCGGCCCCGCGCACATCCGGCCCCGGCCCTGCGACGCCCAATGAGAGAACGGCAACGCTGCCCGCTCAGGTCCAGCCGGCCTCCAACCGGGTACCGGCTGAAGGCGCGACCCTCGCGGGGGTCCGTGAAGCGTCGGCACGGCCGGTCTCCGCGTCACGGACGCATGTTGTGAAGTCTGGAGAGACACCGTTTTCCATCGCCCGTTCTTATGGCGTCTCCGTGGCCTCGCTTTTGGGCGCAAATCCCGGATTGGATCCCAAACGGCTCCGTCCCGGCCAGCCGCTCAGCCTGCCCGCGCGATAGTCATGCCTGCCCGTGTCCTTTTCCCGGCGATCGCGTTGTTCTGGATTGTGATGAACGCCCTGCTGTGGCGTGCGGAGTTCGGTGGCGGCAGGGAAACCGGAAGCGCGGTGTCGGAGGAGGTAATCTGGCAAAAAATCCTGACCGCTCCAGATGATTCGATGCTGGAGATCAGCATGCATGGAAAAAAGATCGGTTATTGCCGCTGGACTCCGAACGTGGGCGAGGAACGGGCCCTGGGAAACATCTTCCGCGACGACTTCCAACCGGAAGGCCGGGTGCGGCAGCCGGCCGGATACACCATCGATCTCGAAGGAAACATCCTCGCGGGCGAATCCGCCGCCCGCGTCCGTTTCAATACGCGCGTCCGCTTCTCCGCGAGCCGCGACTGGGAGGAGATGTCGCTGAGGCTCACGCTCCGGCCCGCCCTGTGGGAAGTCCGCACGGTGTCGGCGGAGAAGAAGGCCACTCTGAAATACCAGGACGGCGGGGAATCATGGTCGCGCACGTTCACCTATGACGAGTTGCGCAA
>DATEKZ010000020.1:0-2280 GCA_035277185.1 Verrucomicrobiia bacterium | reverse complement strand
GGACGAAGTCTCGGCGAAAGACAGAACCTCCCTGGGCGGGGGTGAGGGCGAGCGTCTTCGTTCCGGTTTAGGGAGAGGGCACTGGTCGGATTCGTTTCGTGCCTACCGCCAACTCATCGATCCAGAGCTTCTGCGCGTGCGGCAGGAGGCCCGGCCCGAAGTAGGGAGTCATCAGAAACTGGTTGAATTTCATGGCCGGGAAATCGGTGGAGCGCAAGATCACGTCCGTATGCTCGATCACGAGCTTCCCGTCAAACCAGCCGCGGACGATGCCGTCCCCGTTTGGCCGGTCGTTTTGCAGATCGAGCGTGTTCAGTTTGAAATACGCCTCAATGCAGTGCCACTGGTCGTCCGTGAAAAAGGTTTCCGCGCTGTCATAGACCATCGCGTTGAAGCCACCTTTGAGCGGCCCCTGAGTCAGGCCGTGGGGCATGTTCGCGTTTTGGATGTCCGTGGCCGCGAGGCGCAGCCTGCCCTCTTGCGGCTCGACATAAAGCGTGAGGTGGCTGGCCGCCGGCCCGTGCCACTTCGAGTTCTCCGTCGTGAGGAAATGCAGGAGATGCGGATGGTAGTTTCGGCCGGTCCATCCCCAGCCCTTCGAGAGTTTGAGGTAGAAGCGCAGCCAGACTTCGTCGGTGGGTTCAAATAAATGCCGGACGCCCGACGAGCCGGAGGCCTTCGAGTCACCGTCTCGCCACTCATACTCGATACAGCCCCGGCCAGCCCGGGAGCCGCCGACAATCCTGAACTCGGTCCCGTCGTACCAATTCCGTTTCGTGAGATCCGGATCGTCGAAACTCTCACTGAAAAGCACATCCGCTCGCGTCGCTCCGCCGGCGAATACGCAGACGGCGACCGCCAAACCGAGGCCGGGCACTAACGTCCTAGTCATGCACACCCCTTACTTAAGGAGACTCCTGAGTTCATCCTCGATTTTCTGTTTGTCCGTGTTGGCCGAACTCAACTGACAGGCATCAGGCTCACCCTCTCGCCCTTGTCATTCCGGGTGATTCCATGCGCCTGCGGATCCAGCGTCAAACGGTCATCGACCCAGAACGCGTATCGGTGATGGCCGTGATTCAATTCGACCGTCAGCAACCACGCCCCGTCGGCCATTCGTTTCATCGGATGCGCCGACGCGTTCCAATGGTTGAAGTCGCCCACCAGACTCACCGATTGTGCTTCCGCGGCGCTGCAGACGAAGTTGATCGCCCGCAGAGTTTTCCTGGCGGTGAAGGGGCTCGTTTTCATGTATCCGTAGCGTCGGCAAACGCATCGCGGAAATACCGCGAAGACCGGCCGCCGACGCGTCCTTCAACCTAAGAGGTTCTGGAGAATGATCAATGCCGTGCGGCGAACCTGTTCCGATTGGGATTCGAGGGCCCGATACTGTTCGGTCCAGCCGGCCTTGGGCTGGTTCCGTTCGCGCCACAGGCTTTTCAGAACCCGTTCAGTGCGTTCCACCTGTTGCATCGCCGAGGTGAGGGATTCGCGGCCCTCCACGTCTGAAATATTGCCCACGAAAAACCGGCTGATCCGTTTGTCGCTGAAAACGGCCTGCAACAGGATGACCATAGTTTGCTCGTAGGCATACCACCGATGTCGCAACACCTCCTTCAAAAAGCTGTGGCGAACGGCGAAGAACTCGGAGCGGGGCCGTTCGGTGTACTGGCGGATTTCCTGGGCTTCGATGGGAAACCAATTGTAAAGCAGGGCAAAGGTCCCATAGGTGTCGATCAGTTGCTTGGAATTGTTGTGGTCGGTCGCGATCTCGCCGATGCAGACATCCTGCTGCAGTTCCAGGATGATTTCCGGAAGGTCGTGCAGGTGGCCGAGGACCGTCTTGCCAACCGCGGCCCCGTAATTGAAGTCGCCGGGAATGAGCCAGTAAACATCGTCGGGACCGCCTTTCTCAAAAGCCATCCCGAACCCTGAGTACCACATCTGGCACGTATCGACGCACCAGGCGTCGAGAATATCCGAGTGCCGGGCGACGGTGTTCTTCCTGAAATCCATGAAGCCCTTGTTTCCTTCCATGGCGTAATGGGTCTTGCGATCCATCACGGTGATCGGGCGCGCGTATTTGTCCTTTTCCGCGTCGAGCCTGGCAACCAACTGATAGAGTTCCTCCAGGTCCGAGTAATCGTTCGGTTGCCGGAACGGGTAGATCACCACGGGATGAATTCTGGCGTCCTGCGGCGCCGGCGGTTTTCTTGAGGACGCCTCGCGCTGAGTGCGGGCCGGAGTTTTCTTCATAGGCTGATGCGATTGATTGGGCCT
>DATEKZ010000019.1:0-2781 GCA_035277185.1 Verrucomicrobiia bacterium | reverse complement strand
AGAATCAAAGGACTGCATTCGTCGGCCAAAGCCGGCCGGCGCTGATATTCCCGCAGTGCGCGAGCCGCGCATCGTCCGTAAGCGAGCACCGCTTCGCAGCGGGCGGAATTTAAACCGATCATCGTTATGGGCAAATTCCAGGTCGAAACCGACAACGCTGTCATCCGCACAAGCCTCACGCGATGGAAGCCCCGGAGTCGGTGCCTGCTGCTCGCCGCGACTGTCGTCGGTCTTTGCGCCGGCAATTCTCTCTTTGGCGGCACCCTGCCCTCGGGATTTACTGAATCGCTGATCGCCGGTGGCCTGGCGAATCCAACGGCAATGCAGTTCGCGCCCGACGGGCGCTTGTTCGTCTGCCAGCAAAACGGCCAGTTGCGCGTCATCAAGAACGGGGTTCTGCTCGCGGCGCCCTTCGTCACCGTGAACGTGGACACCGATGGCGAGCGGGGTCTGTTGGGAGTCGCGTTCGATCCCGGGTTCGAGTCGAATCATTGGATCTACGTCTATTATACGAGCCCGACACCCGCGGTTCATAATCGCGTCAGCCGGTTCACGGCTAGCGGCGACACCGCCGTTGCCGGCAGTGAAGTCGCCATCCTGAACCTGAACAACCTGCTCTTCGCCTCTTACATTCATAATGGCGGCGCGATCCAGTTCGGGAGCGACGGAAAACTCTATATCGCTGTCGGTGACAACGGCGATTCGTTCAATGCTCAGACGCTCGCGAATCTTCTCGGCAAGATGCTGCGCATAAACGCGGATGGCACGATTCCGGCCGACAACCCCTTTTACAATACGGCGTCCGGCGCGAACCGCGCGATCTGGACGCTGGGCTTGCGCAATCCATTCACGTTCGCGGTGCAGCCGGGCACCGGCCGCATCTTCATCAACGACGTCGGCGAATCCACCTGGGAGGAGATCAATGAGGGGGTTGCCGGCGCGAACTTCGGCTGGCCCAATTGCGAAGGGGGCTGCGCCCCGTCCAATCCCAGCTACCGCGATCCGGCCTTTCGTTATCCGCATGGCGGCGGCAGCGGCGAAGGAAATGCGATTACGGGCGGCGCCTTCTACAATCCTCAAACGGTCCAATTCCCCGTTTCTTATGTTGGCCAGTACTTTTTCGCCGACTACGTCAATGGCTGGATTCGGAAACTGGATCCGGCCAATGGCAATCAGGTGAGTGCCTTCGCCTCCGGGATCGATGCCCCGATTGACTTGAAAGTGGGCGCTGACGGCCGCCTCTATTACATGGCTCGCGGCAGCGGTTCGGTGTTTGCCATAAGCGCCACCGCCAGTCAGGCGCCGCAGATCACCCAACAGCCAGCCGATCAAACCGTTGGCATCGGCCAGTCGGCAACTTTCACCGTCGCTGCTTCCGGCACGCCCCCGCTGAACTATCAGTGGCAACGCAATGGCGTGGACATTTCCGGAGCCACTGCCGCTTCCTACACCTTGAGTTCAGCCGGCGCCGGTGACGACGGCGCCGGATTCCGCTGCGTCGTTGCCAACGCTTTCGGTACGGCGACCAGTAATCCTGCCTTTTTGCACATTTCGACCAACAACCCGCCCGCGGGTACGATCGCACTGCCGACGGCGGGCACACGCTACTCCGCGGGCGATACCATCCAGTTCGCCGGGACTGCATCTGACCCTGAAGATGGCGCGTTACCCGCCAGCGCGTTCAGTTGGACGATTGTCTTTCATCACAACACCCACACGCACCCGTTTCTTGGCCCGACCAACGGGGTCACTAGCGGTTCGTTCGTGATTCCAACTCAAGGCGAGACGTCCGACAATGTATGGTACCGCATCAACCTCACGGTCACTGACTCCGGGGGCCAGACGCAAACTTCCTTCGTGGATGTCCTGCCGCGAACGGCGACCTTTTCGCTTGCCACCATTCCGCCGGGCCTGCAAGTCACTCTGGACGGTCAGCCGCTGACAACACCGGCGTCCGATGTCGGCGTGGTCGGCGTGAGCCGCACCTTGGGCGTTGTCTCGCCGCAAACGCTCAACGGGACGAACTATGAGTTCGTCTCGTGGTCCGACGGCGGCAGCGCAACACACGTCGTCGCCACGCCCGCGACAGACACAACCTACACCGCCACTTATCGCGAACTGCCGGCTCCATCCGGTGGCCTCGCGGCGGCGTATGGCTTTAACGAAGGGACAGGAACAATGGTGACGGATGCCTCCGGAAACGGTCATGGGGGCGCGCTCAGCGGTGCCACATGGACCCCCTCGGGCCGGTATGGCGGTGCCTTGAGTTTCAATGGCTCGAGCAGTTACGTGGACCTGGGAAATCCCCCCGGATTGCAGCTCACCGGAAGCAAAACCTGGAGCGCGTGGGTAAAGGCGGCCGCAAACCCGCCCGATGACGGACAGATCGTTGCCAAATCCGACGGCACTTCCGGGTGGCAATTCAAGACCAGTCCGGACACCGGGTGGCATACGTTCGGGGTGGGAGTTTCCGGTGGTGGCGGCAACTTCGGCCAGCGTTACAGCACCACGGTTCGAGCCTTGAACGTGTGGTATCACGTGGCGGGAGTTTACGATGCGACGGCGGCAACATTGGACATCTACGTCAATGGAGTTCTGGATAATGGCGTTGTTCTCGGCACGATCCCGGCCTCGCAGGCTGACGCCAATGTGAATGTGAACATCGGACGGCGGACCGGCGGGTTCTATTTTAACGGGATCATTGATGAAGTGCGTGTCTACAATCGCGTCTTAACCGCCGCAGAGATCCAGTCCGATATGAATACACCGGTGGGTGGGACC
>DATEKZ010000018.1:0-7545 GCA_035277185.1 Verrucomicrobiia bacterium | reverse complement strand
CGGTCCGGCAATCGACGCGCCGCCAGAGTGGCGCGCTTCAAAAAGCTTGTATCGGCGCGGCGGTAAGCCTACTTTAGTTGCCATGATTCCAGAGTTGTATCGCGCGTCCTGTTCTCTCAACCCCGCGGTGCGCTCGGGAGGACCGGTAGTGCGGGTGGGAAAATACATGCCCTCGCAGTTCCCATCGATCTTCTGCGCCGCGTTGGCGTCGGGTTTTCTACTTTCCAGTTTCGCCGACGAAACAACCCTCAAGAACGCGACGCCAGCCAAACCGGCCCTGCCGCCGATTCGTTCGCTCAAGCTGGAGCCCGCTTCGCTCACCCTGGAGGACGGACGCGATGAACGCCGGGTGCTGGTGTGGGGCGAAACCGCTTCGGGCCAACGCTTCGACCTGACCGGTGAAGCGGCGCTGACATCCGAGTCAACCTGCGTCGAGCTGGACAAGAGTGGCTACGTTCGTCCGAAGACCAAGGGCGTTGCCGAGGTCATCGTCACCGTGGGCAAACTGAAGGCGAAGCTGCCGGTGACGGTCAAGGACGCGACGATTCCCGAAATCCGCTTCGTTCGCGACGTCGAGCCGGTCATGAGCAAACTCGGCTGCAATGCGGGCACCTGCCACGGGGCGGCCAAAGGCAAGAACGGTTTCAAACTCTCCCTGCGCGGCTACGATCCCGAATTCGATTACCAGGCGCTCATCAACGATCTTTCCGGCAGGCGTTTCAGCCGCGTGAAAGTGGAGGAAAGTTTGATGCTGCTGAAACCGACGTCAGAAGTCCCGCATGAGGGACTCCAGGCGCTCAAGCCCGGCTCCCGTGAATATCATATCCTCCGGCAATGGATTGCCGAGGGAACCCAATACGATGACCCGGAAAAGGGGCGAGCCACCTCAATTGAAGTCCTTCCCGCGCGGATCGACCTTGATCTGCCGGGGCGCTCACAACAGATCATCGTGCTCTCGCGCTATGCCGATGACAGCGTGCGCGACGTGACGCGCGACGCGATTATCACCAGCAACAACGGCGACGTCGCGACTGTGAAGGAGAACACCGTCACCGCGATCCGGCGTGGAGAAGCGGCGGTACTGGTCAAATACGAGGGTTCCTACGGAACGAAACTGGTTGCGGTAATGGGAGATCGCACCGGCTACAAATGGACGGACGTCGCTGAAAACAACTATATCGACAAACACGTCCACGCGAAGCTGAAGACGATGAAAATCCTGCCCTCCGAGCTTTGCACGGACGCGGAGTTCATTCGCCGGGTTTCGCTCGATCTGACCGGCATGCCTCCAACGCCCGAACGCACGCGCGCGTTTCTGGAGGACAAAACATCGAGCCGGGAGAAACGGGAGAAGCTGATTGACGGGCTGTTGGAGAGCAAGGACTACACCGAATACTGGGCGAACAAGTGGGCCGATCTGCTCCAGTGCAACAGCGAAATCCTGGGACAAAAGGGCGTATGGGTCTTCCGTGACTGGATTCAGCAGTCGATTGCCGCCAACAAGCCTTACGACCAATTCGTGCGCGAGCTGTTGTTGTCGGAAGGGAGCGCCTATCGGAATCCGGAGGTCAACTACTACCGCGCCCTGCGCGAGCCTGGCAAAATCACTGAAGACGTGAGCCAGACGTTCCTGGGGGTCCGCTTCAATTGCAACAAATGCCACGACCATCCGTTCGAGAAATGGACGCAGAACCAGTATTACCAGTTCTCCGCCTACTTCTCGCGCATCGCCATCAAGCGCGGGTCGCTCGGGAAGGATTCGGTGCGGAATTTCACGGGCGAGCTGATGCAGGTGCCGGGCGAGGAAATCGTCTATCTGAAGGAGAGTGGCGAAGTGAAGCATCCAAAAACCGACGTGGAGGTGCGTCCGAAGGTTCCGATTGGAGAAGCGAAGGATGCAGCCGCAGACGGCGATCGCCGCGAGGCGTTTGTCGAATGGCTCACCTCCAAAGAGAATCCGTACTTCGCCGAAGCCATGGCGAACCGGGTGTGGAGCTATTTCTTCGGGCGGGGCATCATCGAGCCGGTGGACGATATCCGCGGGAGCAATCCTCCAAGCAATTCCGAGCTGCTGGCAGCATTGAAGGAAGACTTTGTGCAGGGCGGATTCGATGTGCGGCATCTCATGCGGACAATTTGCCGCTCCGCGACCTATCAGCTCTCGATCCGAAAGAACAAATGGAACGAAGATGACTCGGTGAATTTCTCCCATGCGACACCTCGCCGCTTGAGTGCCGAACAAATGCTCGACTCGGTCGCCGTGGCCACCGGGACGCGACCCACGCTGACCGGCGCCGCGCCAGGAATGCGGGCGGTCGAGCTCCCCGACGGGATGGTCGTGGGCAACGACTTCCTCTCGCTGTTCGGCCGGCCGAAGCGCCAGTCCGCCTGTGAGTGCGAGCGCACCAGCAATGTGACGCTGTCGCACGCGCTGAACCTGATCAACGGCGCCACCATCAGCGAAAGCCTCAGCTCGCCGACCAACCGGATTGCGAAAGTGGTCGAGGCAGAGAAGGAAGACGCAAAGGTGGTGGAGGAGATTTACCTCTCGGTGTTAGGCCGGCCGCCGACGGAGCAGGAGACGTCGGCTGCGGATTTCTCGACCGGCGGGACGCGATTGGAAGCGGCGCAGGACCTCGCGTGGGCGCTGATGAACAGTCCGGCGTTCTTGTTTAATCGGTGATCTATGAACGGGATGATTTGGATCCTCCAAGCGGCTGAGCGAGCGATTGCGATCGTTTTGATCGTGGTCTTGCACCCGTGATGGCATTTGTGTACCTGCTCCTGAGTTTGATTTCGGCGTCGTCGCCGCTTGTGAGAGTGCCTGTCAGAACAATCGGTGGACGCGAAGTTGAGGTGATCAAGTTTCGAACGCGCTTCCCGTCTCAAGCAGGAGCGACAGTGGGTTCTTTTCTGGATCACTTTGCTGTGGCTGAATTTCCAATGCTCTTCAGTGTAGTGAGGGGACATATTGGGCTAAACGAGTGCAGGAGACACCTGCTTTGACAACCGACAACTAACAACCAACAACTGTCACAACCTATGCTCTCAATCCCCGGAAAATCTGGCAGCACGTGCGACGGTTGGAGCCGTCGTGAGTTCATGCGAGTCGGTGGCGCCGGCCTGTTTGGCCTGGCGCTGGGCGATGTGCTCCGGCTGCAGGCCGCGAGCGAATCGTTGCCTGACGCCGCGAAAGCAAAAGCGGGTTTCGGCAAAGCGAAGTCGGTCATCCTGATCTTCCTTCAAGGCGGTCCGAGCCACATCGATATCTGGGACCCGAAGCCGGACGCGCCGTCGAACGTCCGCGGCGAATTCAAACCGTTGAAATCCAAGGTGCCCGGCATCTGGTTGAGCGAAGTGATGCCCAAACTGGCCCAGCAAATCGACAAAGCCACGTTGATCCGCTCGGTGAGCTACACGCCGGCCGGCTTGTTCAACCACACTGCGGCGATCTACCAGATGATGACCGGTTACACGCCGGACCGCGTATCACCGTCGGGCCAGCTCGAGCCACCCGCGCCCAACGATTTCCCGCACGCCGGTTCGCAGATCGTCCGTCTGAGGCCGTCCGATATCCCGATGCTACCGTTCGTGATGTTGCCGCGGCCGTTGCAGGAGAGCAACGTCGTCGGCAAGGGCGGCACAGCAGGGTTTCTCGGCGCCGCCTTCGACCCTTATTACTTCTACCAGGACCCGGCCAAGGACGTGAAGCTGGATGACCTGTCGCTGCGCGCAGGCATCACGAAGGAGCGGATGGAACGGCGCGCGACGTTATTGAAGAAAGTCGAGGAAGCGATGCCCGAAATGGAGAAGGCGGTCGAGTCCTACGCGCTCGACAAGTACTATCACAAAGCATTCGACCTGGTGCTCTCGGGTCGCGCGCGCGACGCCTTTGATTTGACCCAGGAGCCGGACAAGGTTCGCGAGCAGTATGGCAAGCACACCTTCGGGCAGGGATGTCTTTTGGCCCGACGGCTGATCGAAGCGGGGACGAAGTTCGTGCAAATGAACTGGCCGGCGGTTGCGAACGGTGATCCCAAAGTGGACGCGTGGGATACCCACGCGGCGAATTTCGGTCCGTTGCGCGACATCCATTGCCCGAAACTTGACAGCGGGCTTTCGTCGCTGCTGGAAGACCTGGACCAGCGCGGCATGCTGAAAGAAACGCTGGTTGTGGCCATCGGCGAGTTCGGCCGTTCGCCTCGTTTGGGCGTGAGCACCTCCGGCAACAGCAACTCACCGGACGGACGGGATCACTGGCCGTATTGCTACACGGCGTTGATTGCCGGCGCGGGAATTCAGAGAGGCGCGCTCTATGGGAAGTCGGACGCCACGGCTTCGTCACCGGCGGAGAACCCCGTGCATCCGACACAAGTCCTCGCGACGGTGTATCACGCCCTGGGCATCGACCCGCACACGATCGTTTACAACCATCTCAACCAGCCGCGCGAACTGGTGCAGGCGGAGCCGGTGCTGGGATTGTTTGGATAAGGGCGTGCGCGGCATGTTTGCGATAGGATTGTGGAGTCGGCTTGCCGGCAGAGGGCGCGCCCTCAGTCGTTCGGACCGCGGCCATCCTGGCCGCAGCGCTTCCGAACGCGCTTCGATGCCGGGAATATTCGGACGTTTTCCTCGCTTTCGACGCCGCTGCGGCCAGGATGGCTGCGGTCCGGCTTCACCGATTGGCACCCTGTTCTACTGGGCAGCCTTCGTCCTTGCTTTCGAATTCGCAATTCTCTCCGCGAATGCGCAGCCGGTTCCCAAAACCACGTCGGTTTCTCCAGAGTGGGTCCAACGGGGCAAAACCTCGATCGTCGCATTGGAGGGAGAGAACCTGTCGAACGTCACCGGGTTCGTCTTTAGCGGCGACGGCGGGCTGACCGCCACAAACGCGCCGGCGCCGGTTTATCCGGCCAGCATCGAATCGAGCAGAGGCGGGATCGTCCCGGCCGACGGCGACGAGAAAAAAATGCGTGTCAGCGTGATGGTCGCCGGAGATGCGCCGCTGGGTCCTCGGGAATTACGGATCGTGACGCCGGAGGGTGTCTCCAATCCACTCACAGTAAACGTCGGGTTTCTTCCTGAACTGGCCGAAGCGCCGCCGAACAATGCCGCCAACCAGGCACAGGCCGTCGAATTGCCGGCCGCCATCAACGGTGTGATCCGGGAGGCGGCCGAAAGCGACTTCTACAGGTTCAAAGCTCGAAAAGGTGAACGGCTGATCTTCGACTTGCTTGCATTCAGGGCTGGTTCGCCTCTCGATTCGTCACTGACACTGATCGATGCCTCAGGCAAGGAGCTGGCGCGCAGCGAGGACGCCAACGGGCTGGATTCATTGATCGATTTCAGCGTGCCCGAAGACGGGGAATACCTGCTCTCGGTTCGCGATTTTCGTTATCAAGGAGGCAAGGACTTCAAATACCGGATCGCGGCCGGCGAGTTGCCTTATCTTGACAGCGTCTTTCCGCTGGGAGGACAGCGTGGTAAGGCCGTGGAAGTCGCCTTGAGTGGGCGCAGCCTTGACGGGCTGGAGAAGATGAAGTTGCGAATCGAACCCTCCGCGCCGCTCGGACAACAGGAGATCCGCGCCAACACAGCCAAAGGCTTTTCAAACCCGATTCTGTTCGACGTGAGCGATGTAACAGAGTTCACGGAATCCGAACCGAACAACGGATCCACCAACGCCAACACGGTCAATGCTCCGGTCACCATCAACGGTCGCATCAGTGGCGACAAGGACGTCGATCAGTTCAAGTTTAAAGCCGAAAAAGGGCAACAGTTGATGCTCGAAGTGGTCGCTAGCCGGTTCGGTTCGCCCCTGGATGTGCTGATGACACTGACCGATGCCACAGGTAAAACGATTCAGGAAAATGACGATGCTGCGGGCGCCGACGCGCGCATCGAACGGAACTTTGGCGAGGCCGGCGACTACATTGTCAAAGTCCGCGATCTGCTGGGCCGGAACGGCGAGGATTTCGGCTACCGGCTTTCCATCCGGCCCGTCCGCTCCGATTTCAGGGTGACATTTGCTCCCGACGTTCCGCGGATCAGTCGGGGAGGTGGCGCGGTGATCACCGTGGACGTGCAGCGTCGGGGAGGCTTCGGCGGGCCCGTGGAAGCGCGACTGGAGAACCTGCCGCGTGGCGTCTCGGCGCAGTCGTTGCTGGTGCCGCCGGATAATGCGGTCAGCCCGATGATCGTGCTGCACGCAAGCGAAGATGCGTCACTCGACGTCCACAAGATACGGCTGGTGGCCAACGGTGTCATCAACGGCCAAACGGTGACGCGGGAAGGAAAACCGCAATCCAACGGACGAGCGGTTCGCGAAGCGTTCCTCACCGTGTTGGACAGCCCGCCGTTCACGCTGGAACCGATTACCCTCAGCGCGCGGACGGAGCAGAACCAATCGGCCGCCGTGGAAGTAGCCGTCCGCCGGCGCAATGGGTTCTTGGGAGAGATCAAGGTCATCGCGGAAGGCTTTTCCGCTGGCAAAGAGCCGTTGACGAAGAACGTGGACGTTGAGGCTGTGACGCTCAAGGCGCCTGATTCCCGCGCCACGCTCAACCTCAAGGCGAAACAGGATGCCGAGACCGGCGAGCGGATGATTGTGTTCAAGGGTGAAGCAAAGGTGGAAGGGCAGGGTGTGACGCAATACAGCCGGGCGATCCCGCTGGCGATCGACCCGTTCCCGTTCACGCTCTCGAGCTCGTTGCCACGGCTGGCGTTGACCGCACTATCCCCGGAGAGCAAGTCGGCGGCGAGCGAAGCGGAGTTTTCAATCAAGGCCAACCGCCGGGGTTGGTTCACGGAAGACATCAACCTGTCCGTCGAAGGATTGCCCGAAGGAATCAGCATCAATTCGACGAACCTGGCGCGAGGAGTCGGCGAGGCGGGTTTCAAGATCCTGGCGAGCGACAAGGCGCCGGCGGGGAAGGAGATTTCGTTGACGGTCGTCGGAACCGCGAATGTGAATGGGCGTGCTTATCAATTCCGGGCGCCGGCAATCAAGGTGACCATCAATGCGCCTGAGCCGGCCGCACAGGTGGCGGCCTCGGCGGAGGGCGAGAATTAGCAAAAGATGAGGTCACTGGGTGTCATGCAAGAGAAACTTGAACGCGCCGGAGACGAACATGAAGCTCCAAAGAAGCTCCAAAGTTCAAGCTCCAATCAAGGTGCGTTCGAACATCTTTGGGGGTTGGTGCTTGAGGTTTCTTTGGAATTTGGAGCTTGGAGTTTGGAGCTTCCAGCCCCCCGAACCCACCGGCGAATGACACCTCTCGTATCCTACCTGTTGTTGTCCTCCCTGCTATTTGGCGCCTGTGCGGCCGGCGCGCAGGACGCAAAACCGGTCAGCTACTACCGGGACATCGTGCCGATCCTGAAACGAAGTTGCACCGGTTGCCATCATCCCGGCAAACTCAAGGCCGATCTCGATCTTACGACCTACGCGACGTTCCAAAAGGGCGGCAAACACGGGCAGTCCTGGGCGCCTGGCAAACCGGACGAAAGCCGCGTCGTCGAAGAAATCAGCGGCGAGGAGCCGAA
>DATEKZ010000017.1:0-2326 GCA_035277185.1 Verrucomicrobiia bacterium | reverse complement strand
CGGAGCTTACTGGTCCCGGATTGCCCGGCGATTCACGTCATCGGTTGCTGACGGGAGAGGCGCCCTGTTCTCCCTGTTTTCTCCGCGAGTGCCCGATTGATTTCCGTTGCATGACTGGCATCAGCGTCCAGAGAGCTGTGGAGGCGGTTTCGGAAACCGCGCAGGGCTGATTCGATTCTACTGCGCGGCGCAGATATCGTAGCATTCCCGCAACGCATCGCGCAGGTTTCCACGATGCCGCCGGAACAGCTCGGACGCGTTCGCGCGAACGCCCGGCGCGTCCTCATCGAGGACCTCGTCCAAAATCTCAGCAAAGAGCGCCGGTGTCGTCCGGCACTCGATCAAAGTTGGCAGCAGGCCGGGTCGATGCGAAGTGACGATCAAACCGCCCGCCGTCCGCGCGAGGAACAGGAACCTACGCCACGCCAGCCGGCTCATCTGTTCCGCGCCGTCGAGCAGGATGATATCCCGCGGGCTCAAATCGGCAAAGAAAGCATTGAGAAATGAACGATCAAAGAAGCGATGGTCTTCGTCCAGTCGCAGGCGTTTCGGCTGAAACCGGCATTCGGTCAGGCGTGGTTCCAGATCTTCGAGCAACGTTGTCTTGCCTGAACCATGCGAACCGACGATGGCGGCGCAGTAGTTCAATTCCGCCAGACGCAACATCAACTGCGGCCAGTTCATTCCGGCCAGCTTGTAGCGCACGCGCAGGACACGGTCGGTGCAGAATGGGTTGTCGCGGGCCTTCATGATGGGGTGGACGACACGGTCGGCCGACGGAGATCGATCTCTTCGCCCGTCGGCGAAACGGTCAGTTCAATTCTCGCCGACTCGGAGCCGGGTTCAACGACCAGTTCCAACGCCCAGATCAGCGAGACCAGTTTTCCGGAGAAACTGTAGGGGGCATCCGGCAAACGAAAGCGCGCCGGCCGCGCCTCCTCGACCAGCGGATCGTCGAAGCGGATGGTTTCCACGACGTTGACGTCCTGCGTCCCTTTGCCGCGCGTGAACCAGAAGAGGCGGGCTTCGACCGACCTGGGCGGCCCGTCAAGTTTCCAGTAGGCCGCGGCCACGATTTCGTCGCCCGGCAGGAACTGCGTGCGGTCTTCGCGAACGGCAATTTTGAGCTGGCTCATGTGCGAACGGGCGGTTGCGCCGGCGACGGCAGGATAACGAGCGGAAATTCCTCCTTCACGTCCGGCCACCAGCGGATGTTGCCGTGGATGTTGAGTGACCAGACGATCTTGTTACTGCCGCTCTCGAACGAGTGCATCGTGTCGGCCGGAATGGTGAAGCGGCAGTGGCCGGCGCGTTTGTCGTTCTGCGACGTGACGTCGGCCAGCTCCACGGTCGCAAAAACTTCCTTGTCCGTGCAGGTTGAAGTGCCGCGGCGGTAGGTGGCTTCTTCGCGGCCTTCGAGGAAAAGGCGCAGCCGTTGGATGGCTTCCACGCGCCCGGTCATGCGCCATTGCAGATCGAGCGTTCCGCCCAGCGGCACGGCGCTGGAATTGATGGTGAGGACCGGCCGTGGATTGAACAGAGCGAGGAGGAAGTAACCGGCGGCGGCGATTATCGCCAGGCCGATGAGCACGAACGGGATGAGGAAGATGATGAGAAACCATTCCGGCCTGCCCTTCTGCCAGCTCTGAAAGGCCTGGAACACAAACACGGAAACAATCCCGTTCCAGAACGCGGCGAAGAAAATCGACCCGATCAATTTTGCTCGGGGCGAGGCTGCCGGTTTGAGGACGACCGGCCCTCGAGAGAAAGTCGTGTCGGGAGTCGGTGCCGCAGACCATCGCGTCACGCCGGACGCGCGGGCCTCGGTGGGCAACCAGCGCAGTTCCGGCGTCGTCGCCTTCTCGCGGCGAGCGGCGCGCAGCGCGAAGAAAATTCCCCCGCCACCGACGAGAACAAACACCAGCGGGATCAATCCGAACCAGAGATCGTTGGTGAAACCGCGCTGCAGCACGGCGTCGGTCGGGTCCCGCGGATTGACGTAACAAAGCGCGCGCGCGCCCGGCGGATGGCGGCTTGCGATCGCGACCTTGCCCCGGTAACCGCTCGAGGAACTGCCCATGAAATGATAGCGATTGGATTTGTACTCCTTCCCGTTGACCGCGTAGCTGTAGAGGATATCGACGCTGTAAGTCGTGCTGTCATCGCCGCGGTGGCTGCGAAGCTCGCTCGAGACCACAACACAAGGCGTCTCCGTCCACCCGCGGGCATCGATGATCTTTGCGATTGGGCGCACGAAGAGACCGTAGAACGCGCCAAGACCGACGATCAGGAAGATCGCGAAGAAGCAGGCCAGGAACTTTGTTCC
>DATEKZ010000016.1:0-4793 GCA_035277185.1 Verrucomicrobiia bacterium | reverse complement strand
GGTTACTTCGTGACGTGCCATCACGTCGTGGATTCGGCTGCGCGCATCGTCATCAGGACAAAGCATTTTCGGTTTGCGGCAGAAGTGGTGAAAACGGACAAGACCAATGACCTCGCCCTGTTAAAAGTCACCGGCGCCCTGCCCCGGCCGGCGACCAACGACACCGTGGTGCTGCGAACGCTCGCCGCTCAAACCATGAAGGCGCCGAACGTCAATCGAACGAATCTTCTCAAGGTCGCGGGCAAGTTCCTTCCGCTGGCCGTGGCCGACAGCAGCGCGGTCAAACTCGGCCAGCCGGTTTCAACGCTCGGTTTTCCGAATATCCGCGTGCAAGGACTCGAACCCAAGTTGACCCGCGGGGAGATCAACAGCTTGACCGGCGTCAAGGACAACCCGCGCTATTTTCAAATGAACGCCGCCGTTCAACCGGGCAACTCGGGCGGGCCGCTCTTCGACCGTCTGGGCAACGTCATCGGCATCGTGGCACTGCGCCTGAACGACCTGACCTCGTTGAGAAGGACCGGAACCGTTCCTCAGAATGTGAACTATGCCGTCAAAAGCTGTCACCTGATTGAGTTCCTGGAGTCTATTGTCGAGGTCAGGAATAATCTGAAGATCCTCCACGCCGAGGACATCGGGGGAAGCACGGAGGACTGGATTACCGGCGCCCAGGAATCGGTGGCGCTAGTGCAGGTCTTCTGATCCGACGCCACGTTTTTGCCCTCAACCCGCGACGGAAACGTCTCAAAATAAAGGTTGCGACGACCTCCGGCCTTGTTATTGTGCTCCCCCTTTTCGCTCCAACGGAGTCCTCCGGCGGCGGCGGGAAAGGGCAAACGGCCTTGAAATCAAGTCCGGGTTCGAGTGGATCCGGGCGGCCACAACAACATTAAAATCAATCCCGTGTTCCGCGGGATGGCCCGTCAGTGATTGAACGCGGGCCGGCAACCCATGGAAAACTGTGCTAAGCATTGGCGTTAAAGAATTGTTGGAAGCGGGCGTCCACTTCGGACACCAGACCAAGCGTTGGAATCCCAAGATGAAGAAATTCATCTTCGACGCCCGCAATGGCATCTATATCATCGACCTGAGCAAGACCCTCGCGCAGCTTGAAGTCGCGTGCGGCTTTCTCCACGACACCATCAGTAAAGGCGGCAAGGTGCTCTTCGTCGGCACCAAGAAACAGGCGCAACAAGCCGTCCGGGAATCGGCCGAAACGTGCGGCCAGCTTTATGTGACCGAACGCTGGCTGGGCGGCACGCTCACGAATCTGAAAACCATCAAACGCTCTCTCGGCCGCCTCAAACAGATCGAACGGATGGAATCCGACGGCTCCATCAACGATTACGTGAAGCAGGAGCAGTCGGCCATTCGCCGCGAAGCAGCCCGCCTGCACAAGAACCTCGATGGCATTCGCGCCATGGAAAGCTATCCGCAGGCGCTCTTCGTCGTGGACATCAAGCGCGAGCACAACGCGGTCGCCGAGGCGCGCAAGCTGCGCATCCCCATCGTGGCGATTGTGGACACCAACTGCGATCCGGACCTGGTGGACTACCCGATTGCCGGCAACGACGACGCCATCCGTTCGGTGCGTCTGATTCTGAGCGTGATCACCCAGACCGCCACGCAGGCGCGCGCCGAATACGAAGCGAAGTACGCGCGTCGCAAACCTGCGGAAGAAGCCACGGCAACCGAAACGTCTGCCCCGGAAACGGCTGAACCCGCTGCCGCCGCGGTGGCTCCAACGCCCGTGACGGCGCCCCCCGCCTAGGGACTCTCCTTCCGGCGGACGCGGTCGGCTTTCGACCGGCCCTCTGGAACTTTTCCTTTTAACCCCGAACCCTCGACTGATTGGACTGACTGATATGGCTGATATTAATGCGGCGTTGGTGGCAAAACTGCGCGAAATGACGGGCGCTGGTCTGATGGAGTGCAAAAAGGCGCTGATCGAAGCCAAAGGAGATCTGAACCTGGCGGTGGACATTCTGCGCAAGAAAGGTGTCGCGAGCGCGGCAAAGAAGGCGTCGCGGGAAGCCAAGGAAGGCGTCGTTGTGCAATGCATCCTTCCCGGCTCCCGCGTTGGCGTGCTGGCCGAGATCAATTGTGAAACCGATTTTGTCGCGAAGAATGAGAGCTTCCGCGCCTTTTGTGATGAGGTCGCCCGCAAACTCGCCAATGACCCGAAGATTGACCTCGAGCCGGATCGTGTCGCAGCCGTCGCGAAGATCGGCGAGAACATCAAGATCTCCCGCCACCACCGCCTCGAAGTAAGCGGCAACGGGATGGTGGCTGCCTACATTCACACCGGCGCCAAGGTCGGTGTGCTGGTCGAGGTCGGCGCCGGCAAGGAGAACACCGTCGGCAACGATGAATTCAAACAGCTCGTCCGCGACATCACGCTGCAAATCGCGGCCGCGCATCCGATTGCTGTGTCGCGCGACGAGGTTGATTCGGCCGTCGTTGAGAAGGAGAAGGAGATCGCCGCCGAACAGATGAAGAACAAACCGCCCCAGGCCATCGCGAAAATCGTCGAAGGCAAACTCGACAAGTTCTTCCAGAGCGTCTGTCTGCTCGACCAGGGTTTCGTGAAGAAGAACTCCGAGGTCTCGGTGAAGGAACACGTCGGCGGAGTGGCGAAACAGTTGGGCGACGAAATCGTCATTCGCCGATTCATTCGTTTCCAGGTTGGCGAGGCGGCCGCCTGAGCCAACTCTTCAGTCGCGCCAGGGAAAGCCTCACCGCTCAGAGGGTTCGTCCCGGCGTGAATTCCCTCTCCTCCTCGACCGAGGAGAGGGTCAGGGTGAGGAGTCGAATTCCACCCAGAACTGCGCCAGGATCATTGACCGGAGGAATCCGCTTAAGTAAGCTATGCACGCATTAAGGAAGGTTGGAGAACTTTGAAGCATAGCAGATCAGACAACTGCGCCTTGCGTCGAAAAGGCTTCACGCTCATCGAACTGCTCGTCGTCATAGCGGTCATTGCGATCCTTGCCGCACTGCTGTTGCCCGCGCTCACCAAGGCAAAAGCTTCTGCCAAATCCGCCGCCTGCAAAAGCAACTTGCGCCAGTTGGGATGCGCGCTCGCAATGTACGTCGAGGACAATCGGAAGTATCCAGGACCTGTTCTCGAAGACGATGGCGGTCTTGGAATCCACGCTTTTACAGGTTGGACCGAAGCGATCGATCCGTATATCCCTGGCTTGGCTACCGTTGGTGTGGTGGATACCACTCGTGACGCTCGCTACTACTATCGTCAAACCATCCTTACATGTCCGGCGGTGCCAATAGATCACGTGTGGATTAGCCCGTGGCACCGTGCATGGGTTTACCAACGTGGATACGGCTACAACGTCATGGGGAGCGGTTGGTTCCCCGGAGACGTTCAGCAATTAGGCCTGGGGCCACTCTTGGTTGGCCGTGTCCGGAATGAATCCAAGGCTGGCGCCGTAGTCTGGATTTCTGACACGCGAGTACGTGCGCCTGGCGATATGATCGCTATCGCGGATTCCTATGAAAAGGACATGGGTAATTGGAACATGTTATTCCCTGAAGCTCCGTGGAAGCCGGGAATCTCGCCTTTCGGGGCTGCCCACAACCAAGGGGCAAATGTGGTCTTTTGCGACGGGCATGTGGAGTACGGCAAGAGAAAGGAATGGATCAAGCCGACAGAGGCGGCGCGGAAGCGTTGGAACAACGACAATCAGCCGCATCCCGAGACTTGGAGAACGAGTGTCACTCCCTGATTCGAGGCTTCGTTGCAAAAAAGCAAATCAGGCTGCGCAGGGCGCGATTCTTGGCACCGCCTTGAGCCCGAGTAGCACCAAGAAGTTTGTACTTTTTGCCAGAGGCATCCGGCTTTTGCCTTCGCGGGAAGCGGGCTTTGGTTTGACGCCGGCATCGGCGGTTGTTAAAACCACGCCCGATGATTTCGCCCGCCGCCAGGCAGCTTTCCTTCACCGTCCATTGCCGGAAGTTTCGACTCGTCGCATGATCAAGTCCCGCAAACCCAAATATCGCCGCATCCTGCTCAAGCTGAGTGGTGAGGCCCTCGGCGGCGAAGCCGGCGTCGGGATTTGTCCGGAGGCGATTCACAGCATGGCTCAACAGATCGGTGAAGTACGCCGGTTGGGAGTCGAGGTCGTCATCGTGGTCGGCGGCGGAAACATTTTCCGCGGCCTGGCCGGCAGCGAGCGAGGCATCGAGCGGGCCACAGGCGATTACATGGGGATGCTGGCAACCGTCATTAACGCCCTGGCCCTTCAGGATGCCCTCGAAAAGAGCGGCGTTCCCACCCGGGTGCAAAGTGCCATCACAATGTCGCAGGTGGCGGAACCGTTCATCCGCCGCCGCGCCGTACGGCACCTGGAGAAAGGTCGCGTCGTGATTTTCGGCGGCGGCACCGGCAACCCGTATTTCTCCACCGACACCGCGGCCGCGCTGCGCGCCAACGAGATCGGCGCCGAAGTTGTCATGAAGGCCACCAAGGTGGACGGCATTTATGACAGCGACCCGAAACAGAATCCGAAGGCAAAACGCTACGAGCGGATCACTTATGCGGAGGCGCTGGTCAAACAGCTCGGGGTGATGGATTCGACGGCCTTCTCGCTTTGCATGGACAACCGGATGCCGATCATCGTTTTCGACCTGTTCAAGGCGCACAATCTGAAGCGGGTCGTTTTGGGCGAACAGGTTGGCACCCTGGTGACATCCTGAGCAACCCGGGGCCTCGCGACCGTCCGGATCGGAGTGCGCCAGTCCTCGGGCGCAGCCACGCTCGTGAGAAACTCGCGATA
>DATEKZ010000015.1:0-3920 GCA_035277185.1 Verrucomicrobiia bacterium | reverse complement strand
CTGCTGCAAAGGATTTCACGCGCGCGCTGGGTCGCCTTCCTGAACCGAAACCGGAGTATTACCTCGAACGCGCCGACGCGGTGATGTCCGCGAGCGGCCGACGTGTCGAAACGGCTTTGCGCGGATTGGATGAAGGAATGACACGGCTCGGCCCGTTGGCGCCGCTGCAGTTGCGGGCCATCGATCTGGAGCTTTCCCGAAGAGACCACGACCGGGCGTTGGCCAGGCTCGCACCACTCATCGCGCAGTCACCGCGCAAAGAAACCTGGCTGGCGCGGAAGGGCGACATCCTGCAACAGGCGGGTCGCGAGAAGGAAGCACGCGAAGCGTACGCCGTGGCGTTGACGGCGGCCGAATCACTGCCACCGGCGCACCGGCGCACGCGAGCCATGGTCGCATTGGAAAACCAGTTGCGCCGGGTGTTGGAACAGCCGGCGTTGGCATCGTCGAACAAGGAGTCATCGAAACATTAGAAACGCGAGGCTATGAAATCGCTCTCCCAATCCGTCAAACACCCGCCCTTGTGCGCGCTGGTTCTTGTGGCAGTCGCCGCGTGCGGCCTTATCGTTCCAGAGGCACGCGGCGCGGCCACTACACTGATTCCCACCGGCGCCGTTTGGAAATATCTGGACAATGGTTCCAACCAGGGCACCGCGTGGCGGGCCGCCGGGTTCAGTGACAACGTTTGGGCGTCCGGTTCGGCGCAACTGGGCTATGGCGATGGCGATGAAGCGACCAAAGTCAACTACGGACCCTCCGCGACGAGCAAATTCGTCACCACGTACTTCCGCCGTTCCTTCAATCTGGCCGATGCTTCGGCTTACACCTCTCTGACGCTGCGGCTCCTGCGCGACGACGGCGCCGTCGTCTATTTGAATGGCGTAGAAGTTTTCCGCAGCAACATGCCGGGTGGTACGATTGGCTTCACCACCCTCGCGTCGTCGGCGCTCGACGCGCCGGCCGAATCCACCTTCATTCAGGCCTCCCTGAGCTCCGCCTCTTTGGTCAACGGCGCGAACGTTGTCGCGGTGGAAATTCACCAGGCCAACGGCACCAGTTCCGATATCAGCTTCGATTTGGAACTGACAGGTTCCAGCGCTTCAACCGCCGCGGTCACGCGCGGACCGTATCTTCAGATGAGCACCCCAACGAGCGTGATCGTCCGCTGGCGCACCGATGCGCCGGGCAACAGCCGCGTTCGGTATGGAACCGACTCCGTCAATCTGACGTTGACGGCGGACGACCCTGCCTCGACGACGGAGCACGCCGTCAAGCTGACCGGCCTTTCGCCGGACACTGGATACTACTATTCCGTTGGCACGACTGCCGCGACGCTGGCTGGCGGCGCGGATTACGTCTTCTACACTCCGCCGCTCCCGGGCGCCGCACTGCCCACGCGCATTTGGGTCATCGGCGATTCCGGCACGGCGGACGCCAACGCGGCGGCGGTGCGCGACGCCTACTATCAGTTCTCAGGAACGCGTTACACGGACTTGTGGCTGATGCTGGGAGACAACGCCTACAACAGCGGACTGGACAACGAGTATCAGACCGCCGTCTTCAATATGTATCCCGATATCCTGCGGCAAACGGCGCTCTGGCCGACGATCGGCAATCACGACACGGGAGGGTCATCGAACCCGGCCGACACGATCGCGTACTATTCCATTTTCACGCTGCCCAGGAATGGCGAGGCGGGGGGCGTTGCTTCGGGGACTGAGGATTATTATTCGTTCGACTTTGGCAACATTCACTTCGTCTGCCTCGACTCGATGACTTCCGACCGTTCCGCGAACGGGCCGATGCTGGCCTGGCTGCGAAACGACCTGTCCGCGAACCTGCGCGATTGGACCATCGCGTTCTGGCACCACCCTCCTTACAGCAAAGGATCACACAACTCAGACACCGAGGTGGAGCTCGTCCAGATGCGCCAAAACGCGTTGCCGATTCTCGAAGACTACGGCGTGGACCTGGTGCTCTGCGGCCACAGCCATTCCTACGAACGATCCTATCTCCTCGACCGCCACTATGGCACGTCCGGCACGCTGACGAGCGCTATGATCAAAGGTGCCGGGAGCGGCCGCGAAGATGGCAGCGGCGTCTATGAAAAGCCGGCCGGGGCGGCATCCCATCAAGGCGCCGTCTATGCCGTGGCCGGCAGTTCAGGAAAAATCAGCGGAGGCCTGTTGAACCACCCGGCGATGTTCCTTTCGTTGAATCGGCTCGGCTCAATGGTTTTGGACGTCACCGGCAACCGGCTCGATGCAAAATTCATCACCGACACCGGTGCGACCAGCGACTACTTCTCCATTGTGAAGGACTCGCCACTGTCGGGTCCTCCCGCCGCTCCCACGGGTATGACGGCAACAGCGGTTTCCAAATCCCTGATCAATCTCGCGTGGACGGACAACGCGGACGACGAGGGTGGTTTCAAGATCGAACGTTCCACGGACGGAACGAGCTTCGCGCAAATTGGCACGGTGGGCCCAAATGTGACGGCCTTTGCGAGCACGGGTCTGCAACGGAACCGAAGATACTATTACCGCGTTCGGGCGACCAACGGCTTTGGCGACTCCGCCTATTCAAATATCGCCACCGCGCGAACGCTGAAGAATTGACGTGGAGAATCCGCGGCGCCGTTACTTCCGCTCCTGGATCGGCACGTAGTGGTTCAGGGTCGGCCCCACATAAATCTGTCGCGGCCGGTAGATCCGCGTTTTGGACTCGTCCATGATTTCCTTGAAGTTGGCGATCCATCCGGGCATGCGGCCGATGGCAAAGACAACCGTGAACATCTCGATCGGGATTCCCAGCGCGCGCATGATGATGCCGCTGTAGAAATCGACGTTCGCGTAGAGTTTGCGCTCGATAAAATACGGATCCCGCAACGCCGCATCTTCCAGCTTCCGGGCGATGTCCAGCAGCGGATCGGTGATGTGCAATGCGGCGAGCAGTTGATCGCACGCCTGCTTGATGATCTTTGCGCGCGGGTCGAAGTTTTTGTAAATCCGGTGGCCGAAACCCATCAGCTTTTTGCCGCTGCTTTTGTCTTTGGCAGCCTCGATGAAACGACGCCCGTCGTCTCCGGATTTGTGGATGTCCTCCAGCATTTCGATGACCGCCTGATTGGCGCCGCCGTGCAGTGGACCCCAGAGCGCGCAAACACCCGCCGCCGCGCTGGCAAACAGGTTGGCCTGGCTCGACGCGACCAAGCGCACGGTGGAGGTGGAGCAATTCTGCTCGTGATCGGCGTGCAAGAGGAAAATCAGGTCAAGGGCCTTCACCACCTCCGGTTTGAGTTCGTAGTCCTGATGTGGTTCCGAAAACAGCATGTGCAGGAAGTTGGCGGTGTACTTGTAAACCGGCTTGGGATAAAGGATCGGTAATCCGCGCGACTTGCGGTACGAGAACGCCGCGATGGTGCGCACCTGCGAAATGAGACGCGCGGCGTGAACGTCGAAGCGCTCCCGATTGGCCGCCGCCATCAAGCCGGGATAAAAGCAACTGCTGGCGTTGATCATCGCGGACAGGATCGCCATCGGATGGGCGCTCGCCGGAAAGCCTTCGAAGTGATGCTTCATGTCCTCGTGCAGGTTCTCGTTCTGCGTCAGCAACTCGGAAAACCGCCGCAGCTCGACGCGACCTGGAAGCTGCCCGTAAATCAGCAGATAAGCGGTTTCAACAAACGTCGATTGTTCGGCCAGTTCCTCGATCGGGATGCCGCGATAGCGCAGGATCCCTTTTTCGCCATCGATGAAGGTAACCGCGCTGCTGCACGATCCGGTGTTGCCATAACCGTCGTCGAGCGTGATGTAGCCGGTGTTGTTGCGCAGCGCCGAAATATCGATTGCCTTTTCGCCTTCCGATCCGACCACCGCTGGGAGTTCGAAGGCCTTCCCGTCCAATTCGAGTTTTGCCGT
>DATEKZ010000014.1:0-3758 GCA_035277185.1 Verrucomicrobiia bacterium | reverse complement strand
GGCGCAGGCGCTCAGCCGCGGGAACGAGGACCCCGTCCGGTTTGAACGGGGACTGCGCCGCCGGCACGAAGAAGAGTCGTGACAACTGCAGCTCCTCGCGCGCCGCCTGCGCGACGAACAGATGGCCCAGGTGAACCGGGTTGAACGAGCCGCCAAATAGACCGATGCGTTGCATGTTGTTCTCTCCTTAACACCGTGCTTAAGCCGGGTGAAGCCAAGACTATGATTGCTGGACTGAAAGAACGAACGATCTCGTCAGAATCTTTGTTCCGGGAAAACTGGGACTTACGATTCTGGAAATCGATACGAATGGAACCTTCATCAGTGGACAATCGTTCGCAGGTCCTTGAAAAGGTCGCGCACTGCCCCAATGTTTAGCGCGGAATGCGCAATTCCCGCGCGCCGTCTCGCTTCATCGTTCGTGGTCAGCAGCAGCGGTTCACTCCCTCAAATCGTCGTTCAACCGTTTGAACGTAGAGTTGCTCCCGGGTCGGCGCAGACGACGAGCTTTCCGGGCCCAATAGATTGATCTTTGGATGCGCCGGCAGACCACAAGCGCAGATATTCGCGGTTTGCTGAGCGCGATCCAACGCCGCTTCGCCCGACAGTTCTTTGGCGAGCGCAAACGCGAGCGCTAAGAGGCTGAAGAGACGCAGCGGTTTTCCCTCCGCAATGGCGTAATCCGGGAGCCACACCGGCTCGGCTTCGTGCAGGGTCGCCAGTCGTTTCCGCGCCAGCAAGAGAATCCATTCGCGCAGACTGATGAGGAAGATGCCCGCGACCAGCAAGAGAAAGAAGGCCGTCACCGCGGCATCCAGGCGGTTGTTGATGACCTGTGCCTTGGCGGATCGAACTGTTTTCAGTGCGTTTTGAGCGGCGACGATGGCCAGATCCTCTGCTGTCTTTGGCGCTTTGATCTCTCGCTTCGAATCGGCGCCCGACGGAAGTTTGGCCGCGGCATCGTTCGCGGCCTTTTGCAGGGCTGGCACCTTTTCGGCGGTTTCCCTGGCAATTTGCAGAAAGCCGAGACGGGGGTGACCGATCTTGGTTTCCTCGTGAAAAACCTTTTGCACCGCCGCCGTTCCGGTAACGGCCAGCAGCCAGAGGAGCGGAACCAGCGTCACCAGCGCCAGCCCAGGTGAGCGGGATGGACCGCCGGTTTCCAAACCCGCCCGCGCCGAAGGGGCATCCCGCTTTGCAGTCAAAGTCACCTTCAAAATCACCGTCGTAGCCAGGCAGAGCGCCGTCGCCGCGAGGAGCTGGTTCGCGATGCCGAAGATGGGCCAAAGGGCCTTGATGCCGCCGTCCGGGTCATAGACCGCTACCATCAAAAAATAGCCCCACGCGCCCACGACCAGTCCGCTGGCCGCGATGTTCGCGGGCAAACTTCGCACTTCGCCCATGGGCTTCCACACATGACCGAGCGCGTCCTGCAACAGGTAGCGGCCCACACGCGTCCCGGCATCGAGCGTCGTGAGAATAAAAAGGGCCTCGAACATCAGAGCGAAGTGATACCAGATGCCCAACCACTTCTCGCCGACGACCTTTGAAAACAGGTTCGCCATGCCCACCGCGAGCGTTGCCGCTCCTCCGGTGCGGCCGTAGAGCGATTCCTCCTTCACGTCCCGCGCCAGGTCGCTCATGCGCGCCGTGCTGAGCGCGAACTCCGGCCCGAACGAGTTCACTTTTGTCACCGTCGCCTCAGCCACGGCGGCAGCATCGGCGCCGGGCGCTTTGATGTTCATCGCCAGATAAACGCCCGGTTCGAGCGTGCAGGCCGCGATCATCGCCATAATCGCCACCAGCGATTCCAGGCACATCGCACCGTAGCCGATGGGCCGCGCGTAGCTCTCTCGCGTGATGATCTTGGGTGTGATGCCGCTGCTGATCAGAGTGTGAAAGCCGGAGATTGCGCCGCACGCGATCGTGATGAAACAAAACGGAAACAACTTCCCCGGAACCACCGGCCCCGAACCATCGACAAATTTCGTCAGCGCCGGCATCTTCAGTTCCGGCAGCACCAGGAGCACGCCCAGCGCGAGCAGGAAGATCGTCCCCAGCTTCATGAACGTGCTGAGATAATCGCGCGGCGCCAGCAGCAGCCACACCGGCAGCACACTGGCGGCAAAGGCGTAGATGATTACCGACCACGCCAGCGCCGGCGCTTTGAGGCCGAAGATCTCCTTCAGGGTCGCATTTTCCGAGATCCATTGTCCGCCCGCGACCGCCAGCAGCAGCAGAACCACGCCGATGACTGACGCTTCCATGACCTTGCCCGTCCGCCAGAAACGCAGGTAGCCCCCCATGAACAACGCGATGGGAATCGTCGCGCCCACGGTGAACACGCCCCACGGCGATTCAGCGAGCGCATTCACCACCACGAGCGCGAGCACCGCCAGTAGAATGATCATGATCGACAGGATCGCGATCACGCCAATGATGCCCGCCGCTTTGTTCAGTTCCTCGCGGACCATTTGCGCGAGTGATTTGCCGTCGCGCCGCATCGAAGCAAACAGGATGACAAAGTCCTGCACCGCTCCGCCGAGGACGACGCCGATCAAGATCCAAAGCGTGCCCGGCAGGTAACCAAATTGGGCGGCCAACACCGGCCCAACCAGCGGACCCGGCCCCGAAATGGCAGCGAAGTGATGGCCGAACACGATCCACTTGTTCGTCTTCACGAAATCCCTGCCATCGTCGTGAACCTCGCAGGGCGTTGCACGCCGGTCGTTGAGCATGAGCACGCGGGCGGCAATCCACTTGGAATAAAACCGGAAGCCGAGGGCGTAGGAGCAAAGGGCCGCGATGAGAATGTAAGCGGAATTGAGCGGTTCTCCGCGACGAACGGCCAGGACGACGTAAGCCCACGCGCCCAGCACTGCCACCGCGATCCAGATCAGATTTTTGGCGATCTTGTTCATGACCACGGCGTTGACCCGCTGAGCCGGCCCGCCGCGGATGGAGTCGATGATAGGAGTTTTCCACACTACTTCAACCTCCAAGCGCGAAGATACTGCGGTTTTCAACGAGCCACGACCGCAAGGGGAAATTAACCGATTGCATTTGGGTTCAGCCGTGATAGAAATCCCTCCCCGCTGCGTTGGCAGTGAGGGAAGCGCCCGTTCGACGCTTCAACGGTTTAACTGTTTAACGAATCCATGTCACAGCATTCGAGTCTGCGCGCCGTCAGCACCATCGGCGCAAAACGCAACGTCCTCAAACGTTACGAACGCGTCGCCCTTCTCAAGAAGCGCGGCCAGTGGAAGGATGGCGAACGCGTCACCGGCCTTCGCAAAACCAAGCCGGAAGCCTGAGTCGGGCGCGGGACGGAAGAGGGCGACTTGCGGAATACCGCAGGCTCGCGTCGCTGCCCGGCTGTTTCAGTTTCATTCCGTCCAGGGTTCCGCGTTCCGAGTTTCAAAATCACATGCCCGTTCGCCTGCAAAAATATCTCGCGGACGCGGGTGTGGCTTCACGTCGCGCCAGCGAAGAGATCATTCTCGCCGGGCGTGTGGAGGTGAACGGCGATCCGGTGCGCGAACTCGGAACCAAGGTTGATCCGGCCCGGGACCGCGTGACCGTCGATGGCACGCGAGTCAAAACCAAGCGCAAACTCTACGTGGCCCTCAACAAACCCCGCGGTTATATCTGTTCCCGCAGCGATCCGCAGAAGCGCCGCAGCGTTACGGATCTTCTCCCGAAGGAATGGGCCAACCTTTACCCGGTTGGCCGCCTGGACTACGACACCGAGGGTTTGT
>DATEKZ010000013.1:0-3863 GCA_035277185.1 Verrucomicrobiia bacterium | reverse complement strand
AATTGCGAAGGCGCTGGAAGGACGGCATCCGAGGGAGTTCGCACAGCGTGCTCCGCAAGTCTCGTTCCCCCTCACCCTCGCCCTTTCCCCAGGGAGGGAGAAAATTAGTCAGCCCGTCGGCGAAACCAGGACCGTTGGAACTTCGGAGAACGCACGCACGCTGTCCCCTCTCCCCAAGGGAGAGGGCCAGGGTGAGGGGAAAGGAGCCGTCCAATCATCGAGCGTGTCCTATCCGGCGCTTCCACTCCGCCTCTCCGGTTCGCAGCCGTTCACCCAGCAGATCGGCCAATTCATCATGATTGGCGAGCGCACGAATGTCGCCGGTTCGCCGAAGTTCTCGAAGCTCATCAAGGAAGGGAAATTCGAGGATGCCGTCGCCGTCGCGCGCCAGCAGGTCGAAAACGGCGCCAACATCATCGACATCTGCATGGACGAGGGGATGATCGACGGCGTCGCCGCGATGACCCGCTTCCTGCAACTGCTGGGCAGCGAACCCGAAGTCGCCAAAGTCCCGTTCATGGTGGACTCCTCGAAGTGGGAGGTCATCGAGGCCGGCTTGAAATGCATTCAGGGCAAAGGCATCGTGAACTCCATTTCGCTCAAGGAAGGCGAGGCCAGGTTCAGAGAGCACGCGACGAAAGTCCTGCGCTACGGCGCGGCGGTCGTTGTGATGGCGTTCGACGAACAGGGCCAGGCGGCGTCTCTCGCCGACAAGATTCGCATCTGCGAGCGGGCCTATCGCCTTCTGGTGGATGAGATCGGTTTTCCGCCCGAGGACATCATTTTCGATCCCAACATCCTCACCGTCGGCACGGGCATCGAGGAACACAACAACTACGCCGTGGACTTCATCGAAGCCACGCGTTGGATCAAGCAGAATCTCCCGCACGCCAAGGTCAGCGGCGGCGTGTCGAACGTGTCGTTCGGCTTTCGCGGCAACAATCCCGTGCGCGAGGCAATGCACAGCGCATTTCTTTATCACGCCATCAAGGCCGGCATGGACATGGGCATTGTCAACGCCGGGATGCTGGAAGTTTACGAAGAGATCGAGCCGGAACTGAAGGAACTCGTGGAGGACGTTTTGCTGAATCGTCGTCCTGATGCGACCGAGCGTCTCGTGAATCATGGCGAAAAACTCAAAGCCGCCGGCGCTGTGGGGGATCAGAAGGCCAACATCGAAGTGCTCGAAGCGTGGCGGCAAGGCACCGTGGAGGAGCGCCTCTCCCACGCGCTCGTCAAGGGCATTGATGCGTGGATAAACGAAGACACGGAAGAAGCGCGCCAGAAATACGGCAAACCGCTCGCCGTCATCGAAGGGCCGCTCATGGCTGGAATGAGCGTCGTCGGCGACTTGTTTGGCGCCGGCAAGATGTTCCTGCCGCAGGTCGTCAAGTCGGCGCGCGTCATGAAGAAATCCGTGGCTCATCTCACGCCCTTTATGGAAGCGGAGAAAGCGGCGATGAAGGCGCGGGGCGAAGCGGTCAAAGCCCAGGGCAAAATCGTCCTCGCCACCGTCAAAGGCGACGTTCACGACATCGGCAAGAACATCGTCGGCGTCGTGCTGGCCTGCAACAACTACGATGTCATTGACCTCGGCGTGATGGTGCAGTGCGAGAAAATTCTGGAAACCGCAAAGAAGGAAAAGGCTGACCTGATCGGCTTGAGCGGATTGATTACCCCCAGCCTCGATGAGATGCAGCACGTCGCCCGGGAGATGGAGCGCACCGGCTTCAAGCTGCCGCTCCTCATCGGCGGCGCCACGACCAGCAGGGCGCACACGGCGGTGAAGATCGCCCCGCACTACAGCGAGCCGGTCATCCATGTTCTCGACGCCAGCCGCGCGGTGCCCGTGACCACGAGTCTCTTGAGCCGTGAAGGCAAGGCCGCTTTCGTGCAGCAGCACCGCGCCGAATACGAGAAGCTCCGCCAGCAACATGGCCGGCAAACCACGAAACTCCTTTCGCTCGAAGCCGCCCGTGCCAATGCGCCGAAACTGAGATACGACGACCTGCCGAAGCCGCAGTTCACCGGCGTGCGCGTGCTCTCTTCCAATGAGCAATCAACAATTCTCAATTCTCAATTCTCAATTTCACTTGCCGATCTTGTCCCGTTCATCGACTGGTCGCCATTCTTTCATACCTGGGAGTTGCGCGGCCGTTATCCCGCCATTCTGAACCACGAACGGCACGGCGAAGAAGCCCGCAAGCTCTTCGCCGATGCGCAGAACTTGCTGGAGAAGATCGTGGGCAACCAACTGATCTCGCCGCGCGCGGTTTACGGGTTCTTCCCGGCCAACCGCGTCGGCGACGACGTGGAACTCTACACCGACGAGTCGCGCGCAAAGGTCCTGGCCACGTTCCATTTCCTCCGCCAGCAAATCGAGAAGACTGACGGAACGCCGAACTGGTGCCTCGCCGACTTCGTGGCTCCGAAGACGCATCACGCATCACGCATCACGCATCACGATCACCTGGGCGCCTTCGCCGTCACCAGCGGCCACGGCCTCAAGGAGGTTGTTGAGAAGTTCAAGCGGGACCACGACGATTACAACGCCATCATGGCCGAGGCGCTGGCGGACCGTCTCGCCGAAGCGTTTGCCGAGTATTTGCACAAACGCGTCCGCGAAGAATGGGGCTACGGCGCAAGCGAGAACCTCCGCACGGACGAACTCATAGAGGAAAAATATCGCGGTATTCGCCCCGCCGCCGGCTATCCCGCATGCCCGGATCACACGGAGAAAGGCGCCCTGTGGAAACTTCTCAACGTGGAGAAGAACGCCGGCATCACCCTCACTGAGAGTTTTGCCATGTGGCCGGGATCGAGCGTGAGCGGACTCTACTTCGCCCACCCTGAATCGAAATACTTCGGCGTCGGCAAACTGGGCCGCGATCAACTGCTCGACTACCATCTCCGCAAGGGCATGACCTTGCAAGAGGTCGAGAAATGGCTGGGGCCATATCTGAATTACGAGCCCCCCGGCGTCGCCACCGGGAACGATCCCGCTCAATGCGCTTGTGGGGCCGGGCACTGACCGGTTCGCCCGGCATCGAGAGGACGCTCGTCCCGCAGTCGCCGGACCGGGCTTGGTCGCTCCCTCCCCGAGCCGATTCAGTCGGACAAGACGCTCGCCCTCACCCCTGCCCTCTCCCCCGGGGAGAGGGCAAGCCAATTCTCTAACTGCGTCGTTCCGGCCGAGGGAGAGGCCACCCCCGCAGTAGCGACACTATGCAAGACAGGAACATCAACACTTGCTACGGCTGACGGGGCTGAGGGCGAAGGAAGGGCTCAATATCCGTACGGCTTCAAGATTTTCGGATGTGCCCGCCGGGCCCAGCGTTTCCTCCAAAAGGCTTGCCAGCGCGCCGGGCGAGGCCGAATCTGGGCGGGTTCTAAATTCACAACCCGACGGACCAGGTAACCCGGTTTGAAAAAACCCTCCGCCAGAAGCGCGGCCCTCAAGATAGCCAAACGGATGCTCCATCCGCGGCACGCCGTCGAACTGTTCAAATGCCTGGGCAAAAAGAAGCAGATCCACAAATTCGCCGACGACGCGCAACTGAGACTCTATGCCGAAATCCTTCCGGGCGATTTTCTCAACTACGGTTACTTCGATGATCCCGATATTCCGCCGGAAAAAATCAGTCTTTACGACATCCAACAGGCGCAGATTCGTTACGGGCAATTGTTGATCGATCAGATTCGGGATCGCAAAGGACCGGTGCTGGATGCCGGTTGCGGGATGGGCGGCCTCCTCAATCTCCTGGTGGACCAGGGTTTTTCTCCCACAGCTCTCACGCCCAACCGCACGCAGATTCAATACATCCAGTCCAAACATCCCGCGGTGCCGCTTGTGGAGGGAAAGT
>DATEKZ010000012.1:0-5725 GCA_035277185.1 Verrucomicrobiia bacterium | reverse complement strand
TCATCCAGTCCCGGCGTCAACAAAACCAGTCCCAACTTCGGCGGCTACGACTTCTGGGTGGTTCGCCTGGACGCGAACGGAAACCGCCTTTGGGACCGATCCTTTGGCGGCGCGCAAGACGAAGAAGTGCGCAGTCTGCATCAGACGTCCGATAGCGGATTCCTTTTGGCGGGCCGTTCCTACTCGGGCGTGAGCGGCAACAAGACCAGTCCGAGCCATGGCTCAAGTGATTACTGGCTGGTCCGGATCACTCCCGATGGAACCAAACTGTGGGACAAAGCCTTCGGCGGCAGCCGAAACGACGAGCTGTACACCCTGCACCCGCTGCCTGGCGGCGGCTGGCTCCTCGGCGGGGAATCCGGTTCACCGCCCGACGGCACGAAAACCAGCCCGTATCATGGTGGCAGTTTTCCGGGCGGTGACTATTGGGTCGTGCGCCTCGACACCGACGCCAACCCTGTTTGGGACCAGTCGCTGGGCGGTGCTCAGGATGATTTCATGCGCGTGGTGCGTCCTGCCACGGATGGTGGAATCGTCCTTGCCGGATATGCCGAATCGAGTGCCACCGGCAACAAGACCACGGCCTCCTTTGGCCGTTACGATTGGTGGATCGTCAAACTCGCGCCACCCTCGCCCGACGATTGCGACACGGATCGGGACGGTGTTCCAAACGATCGCGACGAATGCCCGGACACGTCGCCCGGTGCAGTCGTGAACGAGCAAGGGTGCAGCATTCCCCAACTCTGCCCGTGCGACGGTCCGTGGAGGAACCACGGCGAATACGTCCGCTGCGTTACCGAGCATGCCTGGCAGTTCTTCCGCGATGACCTCATCACCGCAGACGAACGCCGTGACTACGTTCGTGACGCCGCAAGGTCCGACTGTGGTCGCCAGCGCGGCGCGCGACTCCATTTGCAACCGCAGACTCCGGCCGAAATTCGGCAGCATGGCCGGGAATTTATCGCGACGGGTGATTTGACCGGGGGTTGCGTGCTTGAATCCTCCGCCGACCTCATTCACTGGACGGCGGTCGCAACCAACCGGACGGCCGGTGTCGAATGTCGCATTGCCGATCCCTACGGCCACGGAACTCCAACGCGATTTTATCGCCTTCGTTTATTGCCGCGATGAGTTTGTTTCAACCACCGATGGAGCCGCAATCGTCCTCGTCCTCGTAATCGAAGGTGAGTTGACGCGAATTCCGCGAATTAACGCGAGCCAGCGACCTTGGACGTTGAACGCTTGGACTTTGGACTTTGGACCTTGCCCGGACTCGTCTCTCAATTCTCAACTATTCTCAACCACAGATGGACACGGATGAACACAGATGGCCGAAGCCGCACTCCATGTAGCGCAGATTTGTAATCTGCTGTATCGCCGATTTATAATCGGCAGGCGTCCGATCTGATCGAGGTGATACTGGCGGACCGGAGCCGCACCCCAAACGGAGCGCGGCCTTCCAGGCCGCAGCGCTTTCACCCGTCAAGTGACCTGAGGGTTGTCCCGGAGCGACAGGCTCGACGCACCCGCTGCGGGCAGGATGCCCGCGCTCCGAAGTTGGGCTGATTACTTCGTCGCCGACACGGTGGTGTCAAATACTCCGGTCAGGATCCGGTCTTGAGATTTCATTTGCACCCAGAAGCGATACGATCCCGGTTCCGGGAACGCGTAAGGGAAGGAGATTTCTCCAGCAACGCCGGTCCGATTCGTGTGGCTGCTGTGAGGTTCCATCGCAGGTGGAGACAGCAAGTCTGGCTGCGGCTGTGAAGCGGAGTATTTTGGCGGCTTGCCGCTGACGAAGAATTGCTGGGCAGCCATGGAAAACGTCCCCACCGGATGAATGTGCGCGAAAACCGCGCCGTCGTGTCGTCGCACCACGGCGTGCCCGAGCATGCCCATGTAAGCCTCGATCCGGGCAGGCTGGTTGTCAGGCGCGAGAAGTTTGAAGCGGAGCGACGCGTCCAGATTCTTTGTCGTGGATTCGGGGTTCTCCCAGATTATCTTGTAACCGCCACCGGCATCGGCAACCCGTCGCGCCGCATCCCGCGAAGGGTCTTTTCTCCGCGTCAATGGCGCGGCTGTTCCGTTGTCCATCTGCCATGAATCATCCGGGTCGGGTGGAAAAAACAGGTTCGTCGCCAGCATCTGCGCAACGGCTGTCGAGCAGATCGGTTCCGCGGAGTTTCCCAACCACAATCCTTTCATCGCGCGCGACGCGGGCGGGATTTCGGCCGTCGCAATGAGCGTCTCCGAAAAGCCGTCTTCGTGGGTCACATCGGCGTAAACGTGATATCGATCTGCGGGAAGCGGGGGCAGTGGCGCTTCAAACTCCTCTCCGCCTCGGTTCACCGGATGCAAATGGGCGAACGCCCCCGGCTCCCCGTCGCGAACCAGAAAGAGATGCATCCATTTGCCATGGTCCGGGATGAGCGGCGTCCATCGGCCGCGCCGGTCCGAAGCATCCACCTTGATTGTCAGAATGAGCTGGTCGCGTTCGGTGCGTACCCCGGCCGATACGGGCAATGGCTTGTACAGCGCATTGTTCCGGTAGTTGCGGTCTTCGAAGTCCCACCATTTCTTTCCGCCAAAAACCAGGAGCGAAAGAACGAGCGCGGTAACCGCCATTGCCGCGCGGCCGCGCCATCGGTCTTTCCCGGTCGGAAGCGCCCCGGTGTCGAGCCGGCTTTCTCTGAAGATCGCTCTGGCAATCGTCAGCCCGCCGAGGAACAGGACCGCAGCCAGCGCGGACAATACGATGACTTGGGTGAGGGACATGGGGCGTGTATTGGTCGCCATCGAATTCACTGGAACTGCGAGCGTGCCCTTGCCGCGCGATCCTTCGATGGTGACGTCCACGCTGTAGGCGCCCGGCTTCATCAGCCAGAGTTCCGCCGAGTAAAGATTGGTTTCGCCGCGGACGAGTTTGGCTTCGTCCGGCGCCGGAGAACCCTCGCGTCCGGCGTTCCAGAACACGGGCAGGACGGTGACACGCTGAACCGGCTCCTGCACGCGCACGGTGATTTCGGCCAGCCCGGGCACGACATTGGGCGGGCGAATGACGACGCGGACGGGATATTCGCCGGCTTTGTCCTCCAAAAACACGTTCGGACTTCCGATGTGCGCCTCGACTGTAAAGCAACATCCAAGGACGAAGAACGCGAGGCAGGTTCTCATCGCTTGAGTCGCAACAAATAGTTTCCGAGTAACAGCCCGACGCGGGCGGAAATGAACGCGCGCAGGAAGGCCAGCGCGATTCCTTTGAACGTGATCGGGTCGTTTTTGAAACCAAAGAATTCGTTCATCCAATCACCCGGCTGCGCGAAGTAAGGCCAATGCCCGCTGCGCGCGAAGAACCGGTTGTCCGCGGCATCGCTCAGCAGGAATGTGGAGAAGGGCCATTGCACGGCGAACATGATGGCGAGATACACCGCCGCAAACAGCAAAGCCAGCAGCCAGTCACGCCACCAGCGCGGACGAGGCACCGGTGCGCTCGTCGAAGTCTCTGTCCAGCGCGTGAGCCACCCGTGAATCACATCAATGGCCACGGCCGGCACGATGAGCAACAGCGGAAACGCGGGCGGCACCATGTGATCCACCGGATGATAAACGGGCGCGAGCTTTGGCTGTGCTGGAAACAACGGAAGCACCAGGATCATGCCGATGTAGATCAACATGTAAGTGGCCGCGGCGATGGTCGCTCCGGCGCGGACCCGGGAGGCGCGCGCCGCCAGCAGGAGCAGCAAGGGAAACGGCGTCGAGACCACCGCATAGAAGTGGGACCCATGTTGCAGGTTTGGCCATGTGTACTCCGTGGTGAAATCCGCCCACATCGCGATCATCACGCCGACAGCGAGCGCGCAGAACAATCCGCTGCGGGTCCGCTTCTCGCTGCTCGACCGGTTTTGCGAGGAAAAGACGAACAGCAACACGCCCATTCCCACGGCGAACATTCCCAGGCCCAGCACGGCGTGCGGAGGGCTGATGATTTTCACATCCAACCCGTAGCGATTGTGCCACCAATCGTCGAAGGGCGCGGAGGTCATCATCGCGATCGCGCCCCAGATGGTCACCCACACCCCGAGCGGTGCTCGAAATCCCCAAAACGAAACCGCGGCGTTGCGCTCGTGCTCAGTGCCGCGAAAAGTCGTCTTCAGGGCAATCGAAGCGAACAGGAGCGCGGGAACGATTCCCCCGAGTTGAATAATGATGTGCGCCGGCGTCCAAAAGGTGTCGCGTCCGATCGTCGAGTGATGCGAAATATCCCAGAGCAACCCGATCGGCAGGCAGGCGAGTCCGACAATCGCCAGGTAAACCGACCGGGGCAATTCTCCGCTGTGGACCGACGCTGTTTGGGTCCGGGCCGGCGCATCCATAAATTCTGGCGGCGACTGTAGAACCTTCACGAGAGAGATTCAATGATTCGGTCGTGGCCGCAATCGTCCTCGTCTTCGAAGACGGGTTGACACGAATTCCGCGAATTAACGCGAACGCAGCGGCTTTGGACGTTGAACGCTTGGACTTCGGACTTTGGACTACCGACCCAGTTTGGGTTTGCCTGGAGACGAGTTTTCAGTCATCGTGTGCGGCAGATTCACTCTTGGGCCTCGAGCAGGCGTCTCTTGCATGAAAACAGGCCTTAAATATCCGTGGTACGCTTTGGTCTGTTTGGCGGTTGCTGGCGGCGCACTCTCGCTGCATGCCGATGACAACGCGTCTCCTCACCTCCGCTACCTCTGGAGATTCCCACACCATTCCAACGGCATCACGCGCGCAGTCCTTTTTTCCCCCGCCGGCGCGCAGGTGATCTCAGCCGGTGACGATGGAAACGTGAAATGGCTTCGACGTTCCGACGGTGGAGTCATTACCAACGTCATCGCCCACAGCGGAAGCGTTTATGGATTGGCGTTGAGCGCGGACGGCAGCCTGCTCGCTTCCGGCGGCCAGGACGGCCTGCTGAAAATCTGGCAGGCAACCGATGCCGCTCCACTCCGGAGCTTTCTTGCGCACACGAGTATCGTGGCATCGGTGGCATTTTCCCCGGACGGAAGCCTGGTCGCAAGCGGGGGAGGTCCTGACGACCAGCTCAAGATCTGGCGCGTTGCCGATGGCCAATTGGTCCGCACCATAACCGCCAAAACTCATCGCGGAATGCTCTCTGTCGCTTTCTCGCCTGATGGCCGTTTCATCGCCGGCTCAGGCCCTGTAATCTGGTTGCTGAACGATGGCAGTTTGGTACGCAACCTGGGCGATAGCGGTGCTGATGACGTCAAGTTTTCCCTCGATGGCAGGCGCATCTGTGTTCAACAGCATTACACGATCTTTGTGATCGATCTCAATACTGGCCTTCTGGAGCCCGTTCCAAGCCCCAGCTTCCGTCCGTGGAGCGCATTTTCGCCGGACGGAGTTTCCCTTTTTAGCGTGTCCATCTCGGGGGAAACCGTTTGGGCTGACTTTCGCAGCCGCACCGTGATTACAAACTATTGTTCCGGAGTCGAGCCGTGCTTCTATGCGGATCGGTACTGCAGCGTATCGTTCGATCCAAAAATGCGGGCCGTGGCCCTGGGCACGGAGGCAGGTGACGTGATTCTGGCTGAACTGCCCCTTTGGATCTCAGAGGTGGACCCCATCCTTTGGACAGGAAAACGCAGAAATTAAGTTAGGTTCTCAGGCTCCGCTGGATTAGTTTTGTTTGTTCTCACTGTTCTGCGTTTTCACCACTCGACCA
>DATEKZ010000011.1:0-2060 GCA_035277185.1 Verrucomicrobiia bacterium | reverse complement strand
GGGCGGCCTTGGACGGCGAGGTTTTGGCGCGAGGCTCACGGCAAGATTCAGCCGAAACGGCGCGAGCTACGCAAGCTCCCGGAGCGCGAGTCTGCGACTCGCAGCAAGCTTCGCAGGTCAGAACGCGTGGGAAATGCAGGGAAAGCGTCTCGAAGTTCGGACGTTGTTGCGGCTCACAGAGCCGCGCTCCGGCGGCCTAGTTGTGCAGCGGATTGATCAATCCACCCGCCAGTTTGAACCGGGCAATCTCCATCTCGCCGCGAACACCGGGGATCACCATCACGACCCCGGTGTCCGCCTCCTCAAAGTAGAAAAACAACACGATGCGGCCGGCGGCGCGGGCATTGCCATGGACAAACCGATGCGCGCGCAAGTAGGAGACGAGCGGGTTCTCCAGTTCCACGGTGCTTCCGACTGCTTTCGAAACCACGTTTCCCAGAACCGAGACGATGTGGGGCATCGGCTCCTTGTCGGACGCACGTACAAACGCCGCGTCTCCCGCGAATTCCTCCAGAAAATAGCTGACCGCCGTCTCGTAAGCCGTGGGATGCAGCATCCGCTCGCGCAAAACGCTCAGATGATGCGGAAAATCCTGGGAGGCGGAGTTCATATGGATCATTTTGTCTCGTCCCACTGGCGGACAATCCACGCCGACACGTCATGGAGCTGCCGTTCCGTGATGTTCGTCGAATGTTCATGGCGCCGGACAATTTCCCGGAGCCGTTGGACCCGGTCGAGATAGGGTTGCAGCCGCTCCGCCGGCCACTTTTCGCGTTCGGCCTGCTGCTTGAGATCGGCGGGCCGATGAAACCGCGGCGACTTGAACCAATCCGTTTCACCGAACCAACAGTCCTGCACGTACAACACGTCCTGGAGCTTTTGCGCGTCGGCGTTTTGGCCAAACAATTCGCGGCTCAAAATTTGATGAAAGTCACTGTCGGCGAGCGCGGGCTGGCGGGTCCATTCGCGATAGGCGATCCGGTTCACGCGCACAGGCAGTTCGTTCAACGGCATCTCTCCATCGCGCAGCCACGCCATGTGAAACGGCTTTTGCCGCGGCTTGTTGCTGTCGGGCGGACCATCGATGCAACTGAACGGCTCGCAGGACGTGATGTAACCGCTCAGGCCGCGTTGCCGGGCGAGTTGCGCGCCGTCGCGAATCTTCGCCGGCGTGCCGATGGTCAGACCGTCGTTCCAATACACACTGCTGCGCGCCTGCTTCGCCAGGTCATCGTGAATCGGCGCGCTGTGCGGCGTGAACGAGAGCGACCAGCGCGGATCGAACTTCTGGCGCGAACCGCTCACGCTGAACTCCGGGACCTGGTTGGTGGAGAAGTAACGCGGGTAAACGAAGATGAGCGCATCGCCCCTGGCCTGCCATACGTCATCGGAGATTTGCCGGACGAACGCGAATTCCCGGTCGAAGAATTTCCCGCCGCAATCCGCGCAGTAACAAATCGCATAGTCCGACGACTCAATCAGCAGTCCGTCCGCGTTGGGATAGAACTGGAAAAACATTTCCCGCACGTATTCGCGCATGAATTTCTGCGACGCCTCCTTCGTCGGGCACAGGTTGTAGCCCCACGCGTGCAACCCCCAGAGATTGGCCGGTTGCCCGCTCTTCTGCGTTGCCTTCAGTTCCGGATGCTCGAGCGGATACTGGTTGGCGCCGTCGTAGGCGAAGGGCGTGAAACCCAGCACGACCTTGATGCCCTTCGTGTGCGCGTAATCAATCAAGTCGCGCGCATAATCCTGCTCCACATTCTTGTGCCCGGCGTTGTAACGCCAGGTGACGGGAAACGCCTTCGAGCGGAACGCGCCCGCTGTCCACAGGACGAGGAAATTCGCACCGTCCTCCTTCATGCAATCAATCATCTGCTTCCACTCCGGAAGCCCGAACGTCGGCATGCGCATGAACGTGGTGTAATAACCGCGGATGGCAAATGGCTCATTCGAGGCCGCGGCGGCCATCACCGTGGTCGCCAGGAGCAACAGCAAATGGAGACATCGCTTCATTTAGCCTCAATCTTGTAAGCAGACACGAATTCCACGAATTTTCG
>DATEKZ010000010.1:0-9314 GCA_035277185.1 Verrucomicrobiia bacterium | reverse complement strand
CCGCGGGCGCGGCGAGCACGGCCCGTTTCACCGCCGCTTTTACCAGTTGAACCTTGTAACCGTTCTTGCCCAGCGGCTTCGCGCCTTGTGTGGCCGCATCGCCGCATTTCGCAGCGGACGCCTGATCCGCCCTGGCGCCGTTCAACGCCTTGGCGGCCGCAGAAGCCATCCAGGGAACGGACGCCACGTGACCGAGCACGACGCGAGCGCCCGAGGCCATGCCGGCTTTCGACTCGAAGGCGACCGATGCGGTGACGTACGGCCAATCGAGACCGTGCCGATGCCGCACTTCGTAGGTCCCGTTGCGCAGGCCACGGAGCGGGATTTCGATCTCGGCCAGAATTTCATTGGGCTTAAGAGCCGTTTCGCGTTCGTTCTCGTCCTTTGGCGTGTGGAAGAATTCGGCCGCAGAAACCTTTCGCTTCTTATCCTTGGGACCGACGACGACCAGCGTGGCGTCCAACGCGATCAGGGCGGGACCGAGGCTCGATGCGCTCACAAACAGAGCCGGTCCATCTGTCGCAAAGATGGCGTGATAGCGGTTGTCACCATCTCGCACAAGCGTCGCCCTTTCTTTGGCCGTCGATCCCAGTCCGTTCCGGAAGTACCAGCAGCGCGGACGCTGGCACAGATCGCCGCCGACCGTGCCGACAGACAACAATTGCGGACTGCCCACACTTTGAGCGGCGGTGACGAGCGATCGGAAGTGTTCCTTGATCGCCTTGTTCTCCGCCAGTTCGCCGAGTGTGGTCATGGCGCCGACGCGCACAGACTTTGTTTCGATCTCAATTCCCTTAAGATCGGCGATGTTCCGCAAACTGACCAGGCGGGCCGGTGACGCGATATGCTGCTTCAGCGAGGTCACGAGATCGGTGCCTCCGGCAAGAATCTCGGTTTCACCCCACTTCTCCCCGAGCAGCGTGGTGGCTTCCTTCAAGGTTTTGGGAGCGGCGTATTCGAATGATTTCATGCCGCACCTCCTTTCTGGAGGGCGGCGATCACGCGGTCCGGTGTCAGCGGCAAGTACGGCACGCGCACGCCGACCGCGTTGGCTACCGCGTTGGCGATCGCGGCCCCCGGCGATATGACCGGCGGTTCGCCCAGGCCGATGACCCCGCGGTCGTCGTAGCCTTTGCCGGTCATCATGTGGACTTTGAGTTTGCCGACGTCCTTAATGCCGGCGAGCCGGTAGAACTCCATATCCGCGTTCAGCATGCGACCGGTTTTCGAATCATAAACGGCCTCTTCGAAGAGCGCGTAGGTAATGCCCATGATGAGGGATCCATAAACCTGGCTCTCAGCCAGCTTGAGATTGATGATGAGGCCGCAGTCCTGGACCGCGACCATCTCGTTGATCGTGACGATCCCCGTCTCGATATCGACGGAAACGTCGGCGATCTGCGCGCCGCCGACGCCCTGACTGATAAGTTTCGCCTGTTCGCTTTCGCCGGGTTTGTTGATGCCACGCTTCGTGATCGGGTTCGGACCGAGCAATCCGCAAGCGTCCTTCCAGGCGATCTTGTTGTCGGGTTTGTCAATCTGCCGGACGGAACCGCCGACCGCTTCGAGGTTGTCGGCGCCCGTTCCGAGCCGCCCCGCAACGGTCGCGAGCAACGCATTAAGGGCTTCCGTCGCGGCTGCGCGTGACGAAACCGAGATGCCGCCGATCGTCGTGCTGCCGCCGGAACCGCCGGAGCGCGGGTACTCGTTCTTTCCGATCTCTACCTTGATTGATTCAAGCGGCAGGCCGAGCGTCTCCGCCACGACGATGGCGACGCACGTCCGGGTACCGACACCGAGGTCCTGGGTGCCGATCTTCGCTTCGACGGAGCCATCGGAATTGATCGTGACGTCGCATTCCGAATCGTGGCCGCGACCGCCCCACGTGTGGATCGCGAGGCCCAGGCCGCGCTTGATCGGGCCGGCAGTTTTGTCTCCCCGAGGATGCGCCTTCTGCTTGTAACCGATCAGTTCGGCGGCAAGCTTGAGTTCCTCCGTATAGACTTCAGGCCGGTCTGTTTGCGCGACGTTCTTAAGGAGGAAATCGAGCTCATCGATCCCGAGCGCTGCCGCCATGTCGGCAAACGCAGACATCGTGAGGAAACAGCCTTGAGGATGGTTCGGGGCGCGCCAGGCGCGCTGCCCGCCGCGGTTGGTGCGAATGCCTTTGCCCGTCAGCCGCGTGTTCGGAATTTTCGTGAACACATACGGAACCGGTGGCGCGTTGTATCCCCCCATGCCGCCCGTGCCCCAGACCTCGGCGTCCACCACGGTGACAGTTCCGTCCGTTTGCGCGCCGACTTTGATCTTTGCGTAGGCGGACGGACGATTGCCCGCGATCATCAACTCGAGGTCGCGGTCGAGCATCAGCTTGACGGGGCGGCCGGATTGTTTTGCGAGGAGCCCGCCGATCGTCCCCCACTTGTCGAAATTGAACTTCGACCCGAAGCCGCCGCCCATGTTCTGGCACTCGACGTGGATCTTGTTCTGGTCCACACCCACCGCTTCGCCGAGCCGGTCCGTGTAGCGCGAGACGTTTTGTGTCGAAGGCCAGACATACAACTCGCCGTCGCGAATTTCGGTCACCTGCCCGTGGGGTTCGAGACAGCAATGCGTGATCACCGGAAGTCCGTACTCGCCTTCGATCGTTTTCCCGGCCTTGGAGAGCGCCTCCTGTACGTTCCCGTTTTCACGTTGCGACGGGCGGTCCTTGGAAAGCTCGGCGTTGTCGTCAACCACCTGGTGATCGAGCGGTTTGTATTCGACTTTGATCCGGTGGATGGCTTCCGCGGCGATCTCCTCGGTGGTGGCCGCAACAGCCGCAAGGATCTGGCCAGCGTACTGAACTTCCTTGGTTTCGGTTTCCTTCCAGACTGCCCTCACGCCGGGCATGCCTTCCGCTGCGCTCGTGTCGATGCTGACCACTTCTGCGTGCGGGTGTGGCGACGTAACCAGTTTGGCGTAGAGCAAACCTGGCCGGCTGACATCGTAAGAGTATTTCGCAATACCGGTGGATTTCGCGGGGCCGTCCACCCGGCTGATGCGTTTTCCAATCAAGGACCGCTTTTCAGCGGCGGGCCAGTCAACTTTAGCCATTAGACACCTCCTTTTACTTTTGCGGCGTCCACGGCGGCGAGAACCATGCCGGCGTAGGTGCCGCAGCGGCACAGGTTGCCGCCCAGACCTGCTCGAACATCGTCGAGACTCGCGTTGGGGTGATGGCGCACGAAGGCCGTGCACGCAACGACAAACCCCGGGGTGCAGAAGCCGCACTGCTGGGCGTCGTGCTCCACGAAGGCCTTTTGCACGGCGTTCATCTTCTCAGGCGTGCCGATGCCTTCCACGGTTGTGACATCACGTCCTTCCGCTTCGAGCGCGAGCATCGAGCAGGAGTAAACCGGATTGCCATCCACCAGCACGGTGCACGCGCCGCAGGTTCCGCGGTCGCAGACCTTCTTGCAGCCGGTGAGATCGAGCCGATTGCGAAGGGCGTCGAGGAGAGTAACGCGGGGTTCGACGTTGAGATCGCGATTCTGCCCGTTGATTTTCAGCGTGACAGGAATCTCGCCCGGGCCTCGGACGTTTCCGTCCCCGGTCGCTGCCTGGGCGATGGGCGTGGCCGCGGAAATGAGGCCGGTGGCCGCCGTGCTGAGTCCGATCCCCTTTAGGAATCCCCGCCGTGAAACGCCCGCCGATTTTACCGGATCGTTTTCGTCTGACATGGTCGCCTTTCCGTTTGGAGTGCTTCGAGCCGGCAGCTGGCAAACCGGAATACAAAATGTCAGCGCTCCTGACTCGCGCGCAAAGTTTGGCTTAGATCAGTCCTGTATTTACTGCCGTGCAGTCGAGGGCGCAACGATTTTCTGGACATCATTTCCGGTCTCGACCGAGCCCTGTGTTCCTCGGAGAGCCTCGGAGAGAGCATCGTGTCGGATTTGACTATTCGGCTGCTCCGAACTTTGGCAGAGTCGCGGGCGAATGGAAATCCAGACTCTATGAACGTGCAAATCGCGGTGCTCTGCGACGCTGCGACCGATTACAACGGGAAGCTGAACCTGTTGGGCACGTTCGACACGGTTCTCGCCCACCAAATGCCCGCGGTGCATCCGCAATGTTCCGTGGCGCTGCGCATCGTGTTCGACAAGATCGAGGAGGGTCCGCACAAGGTTAAGATGAATTTTGTCGATGAGGACGGACGGTTCATCATGCCCAGCATCGAGATGCCGTTCGACGTTTCACTACCGGCGGACGCGAGCTTTTTGGCGCGCAATTTCATCGTCAATATCCAGCAACTGAAGTTCGACAAGCCGGGCCAGTACGCCATCGATATCGCCACTGACGGGCGTCATGAGACGAGCATTCCGCTGCAGGTGAAACAGATCACACCGCCGTCACAGGAGTGAAACGACCGGGATCGCGGCCCGCGTTCCGCAAGCGAAAACGCACCGCGCCGCTGGCCGCATTCAGGGGACAACGCTGTCAACGATTATCGTTGAAAAAAACTTCCGTGCCCGGGTGATTCCCTCTTGCCGCCGCCTTGCAGTTCTGCTTCCTTATGCGGCACACAAGCCCGTTGAAAAGGAAGGTCAACGGCTATGTTTTGAAGAGATGCAAGCGTATCAGACAATGCGTTCGAGCCAGTTGTATTCCGGAGGACACGGTAATCGGTATGACGCCAAAAACATGTCCAAACCGATCAACTTCTTCTGCCTCGCGCCCGAGGCGGAGGTTGTTTATCTGGTCGGCGATTTCAATTCCTGGCACCCCAAATCGCACCCGATGCAGCGCCAGTCGGACGGGTCGTGGTCTCTCCAGGTGTCATTGCACCATGGGCATCACCACTACCACTTCATGGTGGACGGCAAGCCCGCCCTCGACCCCAAAGCGATGGGAATCGCTCGCAACGAAAGGAACGAGCGCGTGTCGCTCATCGCGGTGAGCTGACGTCCCCTTCCCCGGCACCTTTGCTGCGCGAAGCGCGAAGGTCTTCCGATTTTTCCGGTCTATTCCGGGAACCCGGTCCTTTGTTCGCGTCCGGTTTGTTTGGATCGCGCGCGTTGCTCCGCGAAGAAACCCTGGAGCAGCGAACGGGACTCGGCTTCCCGCACGCCACGGGTGATGTCGCATCGATGATTGAGTGAGGGAAACTGCAGGAGATTCAGGACGCTTCCGGCGGCGCCGCTTTTCGGATCACTGGCTCCAAACACCACGCGGGCCAGTCGCACATGAATGATCGCGCCGGCGCACATCGGGCAGGGTTCTTTGGTGACGTAAAGCGTGCAATCAGTCAACCGCCAGTCACCCGCCACTTCCTCGGCCGCGGTCAGCGCCAGCATTTCCGCGTGGGCGGTCGCGTCCTTCAGGAGTTCCACCTGGTTGAACCCACGGGCGATGATGCGACCTTCACGCACGACGACAGCGCCAATGGGAACCTCTTCCGCTTCATAGGCCTTTCTGGCCTGGCGCAAGGCCTCGCCCATGAAGTAGTGGTCGCTTTGCAGGTCGATGATCGGTTCTTCGGGCATAGCGAGGCGGTCTCTTCCGTTTACAATTCGGCAGTCCGGTGACGGATGCTTTCCTCGAGGGCCCATTCGTTCCGACCATCGGAATGGCAGCGACAATGCGCCGCGAAGAAACCGCCGCGGTGCTGCCAGAACAACGGCCAGATCCGCTCGCGATCGGTCTGCGGGACCTCCACTCGACCGAGCGAGTCCGGCGAAAAGAACTGAAACCGCCCTTCATCGCCGGGTGGGGGGAGAGACGACAGCCTTCTCTTAACTTCGAACAGGAACATCAGCCAGTGCGCCTGGCCTTCGTAGCCGTGTTCACTGACGATGCCGACCAGATGCAGATCCGGCGGTTGAATGTCGAGTCCTATTTCCTCCGTGGCTTCGCGGCAGGCGCAGGTGTAAGGCGACTCGCCGGTTTCCGTCTTGAGCTTTCCGCCGCACGGACTCCAAAGGCCGAGGTTCGGCTCTTTCCGCCGTTGCAGGAGCAACACTTCATCGCCGGCGTTGAAGCAGTAGAGCAGCGTGGAAATCTTGTAAGGCAGCGCCATGCCGGCCAGTGAAACAGGAACCCGCAACACGGGCAAGCCAGTCGCTTCTTACTTCGCGGTCCGGATGCAGTAGAGCTTGCCGCCAGTGCGGATGAAGAGGGCGCTCTGCGATACGGCGATGCTCGACCGCAGATCCTTGTCGCCTTCGTCGCCGAGGGGGGTCGTGTGAAGCATCTTGAACTCGTCTCCGATCTGAACGACGAACACATCGCCGCGTTGGTTCATCACATAAACCTTGTCGTCCGCTCCGGTGGGAGAGGCTTCGATCTTCGCTTTGCTCTCCAGGCTGCCGGTCCACACGACCTTGCCGCTGGCCGGCTCGACGCATGAAAGATTGCGCTTGTCACTGTTGAGGATGTAAAATCGTTCCTTGTAAAAGAGGGGCGTGGACACGTCGGAAGAAACCTCACGGTCCTGGCTGATCCACGCCAGGTCGGAATCCTTCAATGTCCCTTTACCACCCGCCTTCACCGCATAAACCGGAGAACCCTTCGGAGCGCACGCCAGCACGACGCCGTCGCCTGCCACGGGCGACGGCACCAGACGCCAGTGACCGATCTTCGACGGGTTCCAGCTTCCCCAGCGCCAAAGCTCGTTGCCGGTGCGCGGATCGTGGCTGGTGATGCAGTCGCCGCCGGCGACGAGGAGTTCCGAGCGCCCGTTATGGGTGAAGGGAATCGGCGTGGTGAAGGCTTCGCGTGACTCGGCGACGGCATCGGCCGGCCGGACCTGCTTCCACAACTCCTTGCCGGTTGCGGGATCGAGCGCGAGGAGATAGGATTCGTTGGAAGCGTCCTTGCGGCCGCGGCCATTCACGGGAACATCGCGTTGGAGCACTTGGAGGTACAGCTTGCCGTCGAAGAGAAGTGGGCTCGTTGAGAAGGTCCAGAGGAAGGCAAACTGCCCAAAGTCCTTCTGGATGTTGCGCGCCCAGGCCTTCTTTCCGTCGTAGTCGAACGCAATCAACTCGCCGTTGCCGTAAAAAAACCACACCAGCTTGCCGTCGGTCAGGGGCGATGGCGAAGCGTAGTTGCTGCGGTCATCCTGGTTCATGCCGGCGCCGGTCTCATGCCTCCACAGCTCTTTGCCAGTCGTGCGATCGAGGCAGATGGCCAGAGTGGTTTTGGCCTTCGAATCGACCGAGCTGACGAATATGCGGTCGCCCCAGATGATGGGTGTCGCGGCCGACGGACCCGGCAGATCCACGGCCCACTGAACGTTTTCTGTTTTGGAAAACCGGACGGGAAGATTCCTTTCGCTGCTGGAGCCGTTAAGGAGGGGGCCTCGCCACTGCGGCCAGTTGTCCGCCCGCAGGGAATGGGAGGCGACGAAGGCGGCAATGACGATCCTCACGATTGAACCGATGACTCTCTTTTCACTCATAGCTTCTCTCTTGTTGGACGCTGTCCCTGGGGTTTGTCCGGTAAAATATCCGCCGTCGTATAGCAGGCTGACGGATTGAAGACAAGAGGGGCTTTTTCGGCTCGCTACCGGCGCCACCAACTCCGCGCGGTGCCCCCCGCGCCATCGCTGCGAAGCTGGGCGACCAGCAACTGGCTTCGCGCGGCCTCCAACGCCATTCTGAATTCATCGTAGCTCTGATAACGCTGGGCCGGGATCTTGGCCAGGGCGACACCGAGCGCGTCGCTGGTAGGCGGCGTGATTTCGGGAACCACCTGGTTGGCGGGCATCACCGGCGTATGGACATGGGCGGCGATGACCTCCTCGACCGTCGGCGCCTCGAACGGCACGTGGCCGGTCAGAGCGTGGTATAGGGTGCCCGCGAGGCTGTACATATCCGAGAGGAAGTCTTCGTGTTCTCTTTTGATTTTTTCCGGGGCGATATAATAGGGAGTTCCCCAAACCGCCGTGTCATACTCGGTTTCCGCTTCCGCGCTGCGAGCGAGGCCAAAATCCACCAGCTTGGGTTCTCCCTCGGCGTTGAACAGGATGTTGCCTGGTTTGATGTCGCGGTGCAGGAGGTTGTGTTTGAGGGCGGTGTCCAACGCCGACGCGACTTTCGTTCCAATGTCCAGGACGTGCAATTCCGGCAGCCGTCCCTCCTGCTCGATCAGACTGTCGAGACTGCCGCGGTCGGCGAGCTCCATGACCAGGTAGAGTTGGCCTTCATGTTCGTCGAAAGTGTAGATGTGGATAATATTCGTGTGATTCAAGGCGGCGGCGGCGCGGGCTTCGCGGAAAAAGCTTTCCAGGGCCTTGGCATCTTCTGCCAGTTCCCGCTTCATCAGCTTGACGGCCACCTCGCGTTCCAGCGTCAGATCGAAGGCGCGATAAACGGTGCCCATGCCGCCGGAGGCAATCGCGTCGCGCAGTTCGAACTGGCGCAGCCGCATCGGCATCATGATCGGATGGGCGCATTTGGTGCACGGCGTCGTGGATAACGGAACCAGGTCGCCGGAGATGAAAACCTTGGCTCCGCAACCGCCGCAGGTCACCATCCGGAGCGGCTTGCGATCTTCGTTGGAGGCAGGTGCCACGGCTTCAGTCTAGCATTTAGCATTCCTCCGACAAGTTCGAGATAATCCCGCAACGGGTCCGACAAATGGGCCAAAGCGTCGCGAAGCAGCAATCCCCGTCAACCGGGATGCGGGTGGTCAGTTCCCGGCACCGGGGAGCGCGACGGTTATTCTGTTGTGGAACGCTCGCGCCCGCCGAGCGTTTAAGTTTGACCCCATTTTACGCAAATCCATAGCCTTGCTTTATGCCACATCCGGCCATCGATCCCAATCCGTGGATGATGCTTCCTTTTGGAATGCTTTTGGCGGCCATCGCCCTGGCTCCTTTGTTCTTTGCCGGCTGGTGGAGCAGGCATTATCCTTGGGTGGCCTGCGCGCTGGGAGCGATCACGCTCGGTTACTATCTCTTCGGCCTCAACGCACCCGAACGCGTTCTGCACACAGCGATCGAATACGTCAGTTTCGTCGCCCTGGTCGGTTCGCTTTTTGTCGTTTCCGGCGGCATTCACATCAACGTCAAAGGGGAAGCAACGCCGTTCGCGAACGTCGTCTTCCTCCTTATCGGCGCGGTGATCGCGAATGTCCTGGGAACGACCGGCGCATCCATGCTCCTCATCCGACCCTGGCTGAGGATGAATCGCTATCGCGTCACCGCGCACCACGTGGTCTTTTTCATTTTCATTGTGTCAAACATCGGCGGCTGTCTGACGCCGATTGGTGATCCGCCGCTTTTTCTGGGTTATCTGAGGGGGATTCCCTTCTGGTGGGTGGCCAAACAT
>DATEKZ010000009.1:0-12728 GCA_035277185.1 Verrucomicrobiia bacterium | reverse complement strand
CGTCCACGATGCGGACCAGCCGGTCGTTCGCGTCGTAGGCGAAGGTGGTGGTATTGGCGCGTTCATCAGTCACCGCGAGCAACCGGTTGTTGGCGTCAAATTGCCAGCGCCGGCTTGTGCCATCCGCATGGATCATGTTTGTCAGGCGCTTGAGCGAGTCGTATGAGAAGCTCGCCGCGCCGGTCTCGGAATCTGCCGCGGTCGCGAGCGTGCCATCGGAGTTGTAGGTGCCGGTCGCCACGCCGCCGGTCGAGTTGGTGGCCGAGAGCATCTGGCCGCGGGTGTTGTAGGAGAATCGCGACACTTTGCCGGCGCGATCGGTGAACGCCGTGACGTTGCCACTGGTATCGCGCGTGAACGTTTCCATTGTGCCGTCCGCGTAGGTGATCCGGCTCAGATCGTGGAAGGTGATCCCGCTGAAGATCCGGTTCGTGTAGGCGAATTGAGTGATGCTGCCATCGGCGTTCGTGATGGCGGCGATGCGACCACTCGGAGCATGGAAGCCGAGCAAGGTCGTGTTACCGCGCCGGTCGGTGGCCGACACGCGCTGGCCGCGGGCGTTGTAGCTCATCGTCGAGGCCAGGCCCGCTTCGTCCGCGAACCCGGTGAATTCGCCATTGGCGTTGTGGTAATACTCGCGATCGAATCCGAACGGATCGGTCTCGATGGCCATGTTGAAGCCGTAGGTGAAGAACGTCTGGTCGTCGGCCTGAAGCTGATACTGCTGGCTCACGCGCCCTGCGCTGTCATAGACCTGCGTGAAGCGCGAGTTGCCGAGTGGCCGCCGGCGCTGGGTCAACAGCCCGGGAAGCGGAAAGCCCGCATACAGGTTCGTGCTGATCTTCCCGAGCGCGTCAACCGATTGGACCAGATTGGAGTTGTTCTGCACAAAACCGACAAACCGCGTGCCATCCGAGACGTTGGTGAGAAAACCAGAAGCGCTGTAGCTGAAGCTGAGCGCACGCCCCAGACCGTCGGTCACATTGGTGAGCAGAGTTTCGCTGTAGGAGAGTTGGTGCGAATTACCGCGAGCATCGGTGGTGAAACTGAGTTTGCCGGAGGCATCAAACCGATAAGCCATTTGCGACAGCGGATCGGCGAGCATGAAGTCGCCGCTGCCGAAGAAGTAGGTCAGTTGGTAGGGGATGTCCTGCCGGCCCAGGAGCACGAAGTTGAATGAGTCGTTGGTGAACGTGATCACCCGCCCCATGGGCGAGACGATTTCAACGGTCGACGTCTTGTTGGTCAGGCTCCATTCGAAGTTGTGCAGCCAGTTCTGGCCGAGCTTCCCTGCTGTCTTCCCGTCGCGTTGAAGAAAGGAGGCGTAATAGCGTTGGAAGACCAAAGGGAACGGTCCGCCCAGGTCCAGATCGGGCGGCAGGAGGTCGAACAATTCACCTGTCAGCAGGTTCACGGGATCCCCGCCCGTTCCGCTCTGAAAGTTCTGAGCCGTGGAAGAAGGTGCGCGAATACTGGGGAATGTCACTAGCTCATCCTGTCCAAATCGGGTGGTTCTGCCGTCGCCCACTTTCAGCGCCGCGACACTGAACGGCTCGGACTCATGCCGGATGGTGACGGGCACGTCCACGAAGTTCCCTGCAGTAATCTGCCAGCTCGCCTTCACGAGAGAATCCCATTTGCCACTTGATCCTCCATAATTCCTGAAAACGATGTTGTAGCCGCTGTCGCCGACCTGTCCGAAGTTGCGGAACGTGACTGTCGATTCATTCGGCCCCCCGGGCGTCTGGCTCACGGCATCTGGACCCGAGGCGTCAGTGAAGATGGGATCGCCGGATCCTTCCAGATTGTTGCTCTGGAAATGGATTGGGAGGTCGACAACCAGGCCGCTGTTCGGCGAACCGTAAAGCGCTGCGCCTCCGGTGTTCACGATGTTGATGTCTCTGAGGCCAACATCGGCGGCGGCGCTCGTGAGAAACACCCCCCGTCCGCCAATCCCCCTGCGCGGCTCCTGCCTGCCGATGTCGACCCCTTCAATGACGATATGCGAGGCATCGACGACAAGTCCGTCACCGCGCCCGCCGACAAAGACAGCTTCCCGGATGACGGAATAGTCCGCGTTCAACCGCATCATCGGCTTAAGATTCTCGATCCGCCATCCGTTGATGACGGCTCGCTCTCCAATGACGGGCCCGTGCCGGCGAAGCGCGCCGGGCGGGGCAATGATTTCACCGTCGAGAATCAACGGGCTCGTGATCTCCAGCGTGTTGGTGATGAACGCAAGACCCACCGCGAATTGAATGGTGTTCGTCCCCGGCGCGGCGTTGGCCAGTTCGACAGCTTCGGCCAGACTGCCGGGACCGCCGGGCGCGCCCGCTGTCACGACGAATGTCTGGCCGGGCTGATTCACGTCAACGGTTCCGTGGAACGTTTGCGCAAACTCAGACGTGTTGCCTGCCGGGTCAGTCGCGGTGGCAGTGAGGTTCTCACCAAACGCAGTCCTCGCAAACACGACGTTGAACGTGGTGTTGCCTGAACCGTCCGTAGTGACGTTTGCCGAGCCAAGAAACTTTTCCGCTTCGCCGTAGCCTTCGGGGTCCGACACGGATGTCGAATAGAAATCCAGACGATAGGTCGTCATCGCCCGGCTGTTGAGCCGGCCTTGAATGGTGACGTTGCTGACCGTGATCGTGGCGTTGGTGATTTGAGGGAAGTTTTGAAGCTGATTCGGCCCGCCATCGCCGTCGCCAGTGTCGTTTGGAGTAGGGCCGTGCAGGAATGACAAGCTGAGGTCAATCCCGAGTCCGGCATTCTTGAAAATGTGATTGGCGCGAACAGTGTTGTTGCTACCGCCCTGAATGTCCACACCGTGCCCGTTGTGGGCGATCTGGTTTCGCAAGCCGGTGACGGGAACGCCGACGAACGCCGGCCCCGGCCCGAGCGACAGCGGCTCGCCAACGACATTGCCGCTGGCGGAATTGACGATGAACACGCCTGCTCCGGTGTTGCCGAGCGGCTCGTTCAGCGGAGTGGTACCGATGTGATTGGCCTGAACGAGATTGTTCGTTGCGCCCGCGCCGGTCAACTCGATGCCGGGCGCCTGACTGAACACCTGACCGCCATTTCCACTGATGATATTGCGGCCCGCTTCGCTGCCGCCGATGGTGTTGCCCGGGGCGCCGGTGATCAAAACCCCGCCTGCGGTGTTGGCCAACGCGGCCGAGCCGGTGAGGTCCGTGCCAATGTAGTTGCCGGCGACGAGATTTCCGGTGGCACTGGCGCCGGTCAGCGTCACGCCCCTGGTGCCGTTGCCGGAAAGAATGTTGCGCGCGGAGTTCGTCGTGCCGCCGATGCGGTTGTTGGCACTCTCCACCAACACGCCGTTGTTTGTGTTGCCCGTAATGAAGCAGCCCTCGACCGCGTTGCCGCCGGAGTTGGTGTTGAACGAGAGGCCGCTGAGGCGGAAGCTGCGAATCTCCAGGCCGCGCACGATGTTGCCCGGCGCGTCGAAGGTGAGGCCAATGGTGGACCCGGCCAGCTCGCCCTCGAGGACGATCTTGCGAACCGCGTTGTCACCATTCGTCGAGGTGTTCGCGCTTGAGCCCGGTTGCATGAATCCATCAATGGCGACCCAATCAATCGGTGGCGGCAGACCTGCAAGCGGACGAATGATGTGCGGGCCTGCGCCGGGAATGTTGAACGTGATTGGATTCGGGTTGCCGCTGGCGTTGGTGCCGGCGTTCAACAGGGCTTGGCGGAGCGAGCCGGGGCCGCTGTCGTTGGTGTTGATCACGGTGAAGGTCGCCGCCGGCAACGTGCTCTGGGCCGCGAAGCAATCGGAGAATTCCGACGTATTGCCAAAAGGATCGGTCGCAGTGGCGCTGATCTGCCGGCCGAACATCACGCCCGACACAGCCACGTTGAATGCACCGTTGCCGGAACCGTCGGTCGTCACAGTGCCGGAGCCAAGGTACGTCTGGCCTTCACCGCGGAAGACCGCGTCACGCACGATGCTCGAGAAGAAATCGAGCTGGTAGGTGGTGTTCGAGCGGCTGTGCAGCGTGCCCATGATGGTCGTGCCCGCGAGCGAACCCGTGGCGTTGGTGATGACCGGATAATTCTGGAGGTCGTTCGGGCCGCTGTCCGCGTCGTTCGGATCATTCACGTTGCCCGCGACGCCGAGCTTGATGCCGCTGCCCGTATTAGAGTGAATGCGGTTGCCGCGAATGGCGTTGTTGGTGCCGCCACTGATGTTCACGCCGCCGCCGTTGAACGCGATGGCGTTCGCCTCGCCGGCATTGGTTCCGCCGATGGTATTGCCGGACGCGAAACTGATGACGATCCCATTACCATTATTGCCATTGCCGAGCGGCAGCGTCCCGGTCGAGTCGGTGCCGATGAAGTTCCCCTGGATGACGTTGGTCCCTCCGGTGACGCTGATGCCGCCGGCATTAAAGCCTGCGATGACATTGCCGGCCCCGGCGGCGGACCCGCCGACCAGGGTATTGACGCCGCCAAGGCCAATGCCCGAGCTGAAGCTGGCATGAACATTCGTGCCCGTGACATCCGTGCCGATGAAGTTGCCTTGAATCGTGTGACCGGAACCGCCGATGGAAATCCCGCCGTTGGCCTGGCCACAAATCACATTGCGCGCTCCGGCCACCGTGCCGCCGATAATGCCGTTCGTGCCGGAGATAATAATGCCATTGCCAGGAGTGGGGACAACTCCGGTGCCGCTCACACCGGTTCCAATGAAACAGCCCTGCACCACGTTGCTGATGGAGTCAAAGCTGAGGTTGAAGCCGAGGCCATTGCCCGAAACGACGAGCCGCTGGGCGGGAGAAGTGCCGCCCAGACGGTTGCGGCTGCCACGCACCTGCACAGCGACGTCGTTGGCGCTGGTCGCGCCGGCGGGGGTGATGCCGAACAGGCAGCCTTCTATGTCGTTGCCGTCGGAAACGATATCGATCGCCTGGCTGGCGAAGCCGGTGAAGATGATTCCACGCACGACGTTGCTGGGGCTGTTGAAAGTCAGGCCGTTGCCGACCAAAGCCGAGCCGTGCACGCGGATGAGTTGATTGGCGTTGTTCCCGTTCGCAAGCGTGTTCGGTGAAGAACCGGACTGCGTAAAGCCATCGATGCTGACCGATTCGGTGGGCGTGGGCAGCGACGTGCTCAACGTGATTGTCCGGAGACCGCTGCCGGGGATGGCGAACTGAATCAGGTGCTGGCCGGGTGTCGGGTTGGCGTTGGCCTCGAGAATGGCCTGACGCAGCGAGCCGGGGCCGGAGTCGTTTGTGTTGATCACTGTGAAGGTCGCGGGTGGAATCGTGCTGCCGGCGGTGAAGTCGGCGGAGAATTCGGAGCTGTTCCCGTTGGCGTCGGTGGCCGTGGCGGAAACCTCGCGGCCCAACAGCGTCGCCGGCAACGTGACGTTGAAGGTGGCGTTACCCGAGGCGTCGGTGGTCACTCCAGCCGAGCCAAGATATTTCTCGCCCTCGCCGAAGCCGCTCGAATCGCGGGCCACGTTGGAGAAGAAATCGAGCTCATAGATGGCGTTGGGACGGCTCTGAAGCGTGCCTTGGATCGTCGTGAGCGACGCCGTGCCGAGGGCGTTGGTAATAATCGGGAAGTTCTGGAGGAGGTTCACGCCGCCATCCACGTCGTTCGGGTCGTTTGCCGTCAGGCCATTGGCGGCGAGATCAATCCCGAGGTTGCCATTGGAAAAGATGCTGTTGCCGCGGACGGCGTTGTTGGTGCCGCCAACGAGTTGAATGCCAGCGCCCACGTTGAACGCAACCAGGTTTCCCGCGCCCGTATTGGTGCCGCCGATGAGATTGCCGACGCCGGCGTCGATGCGGAGAGGCGTGCTTTGAAACAGGCCGGAACCGCCGGCGCTGGTCGGACCGATCCAGTTCCCTTGAACAACGTTTGAACTGGCAGCCAGCCCGCTGCCGAGGAGACGAATGCCGTTGCTGTTGCCGGAAAACAGATTGCGCGCGCCGGGCGTCGTGCCACCGATCGTGTTGGCACGAGCATTGTTCAACTCGATCCCGGTGCCATTGCCGCGGCCCAGCGTCCCGGTGCGGTCGGTGCCGATGAAATTGCCGATGATGACGTTGTTGCGGGCGTTAGTGCTGTTGAGGCGGATGCCAGTGCTCAGTCCGTTGCCGGCGATCAGGTTTCGTTGGCCCGGAAGCAGCCCGCCGATGATGTTGCCGAAGGAAACGACGTCGATGCCGTAGATCGGGTTGGCGTTGGCCGTCGTGCCGTCTGGGTCGAGGCCGATGAAGCAACCCTCGACGGTGTTGTTGCTGCCGTTGATGAGGATGCCCGCCGTGGTGAATGCATAAATGGCCAGGCCGCGTACGACGTGACCGGCGTTGGTCAGCGTGAGGCCGACGGGAATGTTTGGCCCGGTCAGGTAACCGCCGTCCAATCCGATGAGGATGGTGGCGTTGTCGCCGTCTGCCAGCGTGTTGGCGCCGGTATTCGGTTGCGTGTAACCATCGATCGTCGCGGGTTCCAACAATGCGGGCAACGAGGTCAGGGGACGGATGAGATGTGGACCCGGACCCGGGATGTTGAAAGCGAGGGTGTTGTTGGAAGCGGAAACGAAGAGATTGTGGTTCAAAATCGCCTGGCGCAACGAGCCGGGACCGCTGTCATTCGTGTTGATGACGGTGAACGTGAGCGGCGGCACCGTGCTTTGAGCGCGCACACTGGGCGAGAATTCGGAGGTGTTGCCATCAGAATCCGTGGCCGTGGCCGAGATGAACCGGCCCACCGCCGCCAGCGGCACGGTCACGGTGAAATTCGCGTTGCTGTCCACGCCGGTCGTGACGCTCGTCGAGCCGAGAAATACCTGCCCTTCACCATTGGTGACCGGATCGGGAAGCAAATTCGAGTAGAAATCGAGCGCGTAGCTGCTGGAAGGCCGGCTGTTGAGCGTGCCGACAATGGTGACCCCGGCGGAGGTGTTCGTCGCGGAGGTGAGGGTTGGAAAATTTTGGAGATGATTCGCGCCGGTGTCGGGGTCGCCCGCGTCATTGGCCGTCACGCCATTCACACCAACGTCAATGCCCAGACCGGTATTGCCGAAGATCGCATTGGCGCGGATGGCGTTGTTTGTGCCGGCGGAAACAGAGACTCCGTCACCATCGTTCAGCGCGATCACGTTCGCCTCACCCGTGTTCGTCCCGCCGACGGTGTTGAAGCTGGCCGCGGTGATGAACAGCACCCCTTCGACACTGTTGCCCAAATCCATGGTTCCGTTCAGGTCTGTACCAATGAAGTTCCCGTAAATCACATTTCCGCGCGCCGTGGCTCCCTCCACGCGGACGCCACTTTGGCCATTGCCGGAAATGAGGTTTCGCGCCGCGGGAGTCACGCCGCCGATGGTGTTCGTTGGCGAATTCAGCAGATAAACTCCGCTCACTCCGTTTCCGCGGTCGAGCGCTCCGGAGACATCGGTCCCGATAAAATTGCCCTGCAGGAGAGTCGCTGTGGCGTTGGTCCCTTCAATTCGCACGCCGTTCTGGCTGTTGCCGGAAATGACATTTCGCGCGCCGGCCTCCAATCCTCCCACTCGGTTGCTCCGGGCGCCGTTGATGAAAACGCCATTGACGCCGTTGGCGACGACATTTGAGCCACTGACGTTCAGCCCGAGGTAATTGCCCAGAATGACGTTGTCCGTTGCGTTGGTTCCCTGGACGAGGATGCCGTTCTGGTTGTTTCCCGAGATAACGTTGCGTTGTGTCGCGTTGATTCCGCCGATCACGTTGTTGAACGAATTCGTGACGAAGATTCCGTTGAGCGCGTTGCCGAGGTCCGTTGTGCCGGCGACGTTCAACCCGATGATGTTTCCCTCGATGACGCTGTTGCTCGCGTTGGTCAACTCGATGCCGTCACCGGCAAAACGGTTGATCACCAGCCCGCGCACGGTGCAATTGACCGCGGCGACGCGCAAGCCATCGGCGCCCGCGCCGGCGCTCTGACCGTTCAACTCGATGATCGGCGATTCGGCGAAACCGGGCTGGGTCGTGCCGTCAATCGTGACCGCCTCCGTGATGTGCGGCAGGGCGTTCGTCAGGCCGATCGTCAATGCGCCCGCAGCGATGTTGAAGTCGATGAGGTCGGCGCCTCCTGCTGCGTTGGCGTCCAGGATGGCCTGGCGCAGCGAGCCTGAGCCGGTATGATTGGTAGTGGTGACGGTGAAGGTGGCCGCCGGGGCGCTGGCCGCGCAGAGCAGCCATGCCAAATAGAAAAGGCCCAAGGAGGAGACCCGGGTATCCTGATTCATAACCAGACGATTTGTTCGCACGTTGAGGCGAGACCCTTGCTGAGTCTCCAGCCATTACTAACGGAAGCGCGGGAGAAGGTAACAAGAACGGGAGTAGGGCCCTGCGGACGACCAACGCCTGCTTCTCTCTCCCATGAACCCCAGGAAATTGTTCCGGTGGCGGAGAGGGTAAGGGGTGACGGCGAGCCAATTCTCTAACTGCATCGTTACCCTGGGGAAGGGGGAAGCGGTGAAGGTTTCATCTCGAAGCGTCATCGATGCCCAACCGTTGGCGCAAGGATTCCAGTTCAGCGTGGTCTTTTGACGACAATTCCTTCGGCAGAGACCCTTGCATCCGCCGAAACGCCTCGCCAGCCGCCTCGCCATCTTTGGCGGTCAACTTCACTTCCGCCAGACTCCACCACGGTTCGTGGCTATCGGGAGTGAGTCTGGACGCCAACTCTGCGGCATACGTCGCTTCTGCGAGCCAGCGCGGATTTCGTTCACGATTCTGCTTGAGCACCAGCCGGCTCCAGCGCGCGAGGGCAACGCCGTTCATCGGGGTCAAGCGCAGGAGTTCGCGCAGACGGTCCGGTCTGGTGTCCTCCAGTCGATTCTGCACGTGGTCCTGCGCTGTGATTTCGAACCACGGTCCCATACCTCGCCTCTGACGGTCGGCCACCAACCAACGGACCCACTCACGGAATTCGCCGTCGGCGGTCGAAGAACCCAATGCGTTTCCCAACGCCTTTACATCACGAAGAGAAACATCGATCGGAGCCTCGTTCTCCCCCATGCGCAAACCGCCCAGCGTTTCCGCCGCGTCCGCCAACCACCTCGCAGGCGGTATCTCCGCCAGCAACGGCAAGGTCCAAAGTCGAGCCGAGCCATCCCAGGAAGCCGGCAAAATCGCCCGGCCGTCCGGACTCCATTCCGCCGACACCACACGATTGTGATGAGGCAAAGCGTCGCACACGGTCTGACCTGTTGCCGCATCCCAAACCCGGACGGTGTGATCGTACGATGCCGTCAATACGTACCGGCCATCCGGATTGAACGATGCCGTCGAAACGGCATCCCGATGTCGAAGGGGCGGCGACACGGGCCGATGCGTTGCCGCGTCCCAAACCCTCGCTGTCTGATCGCTGGAGGCCGTCACCAGCAATCGGTCATCACCGCTGAATCTGACTGAATTCACCAGCCCGGCGTGCTGGAGCGGCGGGCTGAGTTCGGTCCCGGATTCGACGTTCCAAATACGCACGTTGCCTGACTGATCGCCGCTCACCAGCCTGCGCCCGTCACGGCTGAACGCGAGGCAAGTCACGCCAACAGGATGCTTCAACGTTGTTTTCAGTGCGGCGGTTGGCAGGCTCCACACGCTGACCTCGCGGTCATCTCCAGCCGTCGCCAGACGGTTTCCATCCGGAGTGAACGCGAGGGCTCTCACGGCGCCCTGATGCCGGAGCACGGGCCCTTCGGCCCCGGTATCTGAGTTCCAGATGCGAGCGGTTCCATCTGTCGCTGCGGACGCAAGCCATTTCCCATCGGGACTGAAAGCAACGCCGGTCACGTCCCCGCCATGTTTGAGCGGACGGGCGATGGGTTCGCCGGACACCGCGTTCCAAATTCGCGCAATTCCATCGAAATCGCCGGTTGCGACGCGGGCTCCGGTCGAGTCAAACACGCCGCAGGTCAACCGTCGGTCGTGCCGGAGCGGGCCGGTCAATGCCGCGCCGTTGGTCGCCGACCAGATCCGGGCGGTGCGATCCTTTGAGCAAGTGAGGATTCGTGATCCATCGGGACTAAACCCGGCCCAAACGAGTTCAATTTCATGAGGCAGGAGCACCGGCGGAGCGTCGCCCGGGAGCGCGCTCCACAGCCGCGCCCGTCCGCCATCGCCGGGATCCGTGATTACAATTCGCCGCCCGTCCGCGAGAAACTGGACGCGAGAAGCGCTGCTGGCCAGCCGCACCGGTTCGCAAATCGCTTCTCCACTGAACGCGTCCCGGATCCAGACCCGGTCCTGGTAAAAGCTCAACAACCAAAGACCGTCCGGACTGAACAACGCCGCATCCAGAGGCCGACGTTGCGGAAAGCTTCGACCCATCGGAAGTCCGGAAACCGCATCCCACAACTGGCCTTGCGCGGACAGTGCCACCGTGAAGACGCGCTGACCGTCCGGGCTGAACGCCGCATCCAGCAATTGTTCCTGATGAAACAGCGGACGCCCCACGCGCCGGCCCGACGGCACTTCCCAGATTCGCGCGGACATGTCTGCCGCCGCCGTGATCAGTCGCGTCGAGTCCGGGCTGAACCGCGCGGATTCGATGCGATAAGCGTGCCGGATGGAGCTTCCCACTGGCTCCAATGTTTTCGCGTCGCGAACAGTCGCCTCCGTGCCCGCCACGGTAACCAGCCAGCGTCCGTCCGCATTCAACTCCGCGAAATGAACATTGGCGAACTGTCGCAGAATTACGCCCGTGCCCGCGTCCATAAGTTCCGCCCCCCGATCTGGTTGGATCGCTAAAAGCAGTGATCCCTTGGAATCAAACTGAATCGTTGCCGGTTCGATCGACAGTTTTCCTGTGGCCAGGAGCGTCGGCTGGCCCGCGAGGTTCCAGAACTGGACCGCGTTGTCGCCAGTCACCACGACCAGACGGCTGCCGGCCGCATCGAATGCCGCGAGATAGGCTGGCTCTGCGAGCGACCACTCATTTTCCCTGGCGAGTTCGTTTGAAGTATTCCAGAGCACCAGCTTTCGGCCGTCCCCGGTCGCACTGACGATTCGATTCGCGGTGACGGCCAGAGCCGAGCGTCGTCCCTGGTGTACGTTTTCGAATTCGGCCGATGCGGGCGCAAGAAAGTTTCGATGAGTGAGCGCGGACACGGTGCGCTGCGCCACGACGCGGTTGTCCGGACGATCGCGAAGCAGGCGGGCCAGGTGCGCCAGCGCCTCGGGAGATTCGCCCCGTTCGAACAGGTCTTCGACGCGCTGAAGTTCAACCCGCACCAGACTCACCGACAACTGACGGGCGCGTTCCTGTTCGCGACGCCCGAGGGTCAGGCTTGCCATGAGTCCGATGCACAATGTCAACGAAGTCACCGCGGTCATTCCCGCCACCGCGGGCCGGCGACGACACCAGCGCCAACCCCGCTCCAACGGTCCGACCGGCCGCGCGTGAATCGGCTCGTCACGAAGGAATCGTTCCAGTTCTTCCGCCAGTTTTCGCGCCGTCCAGTATCGCCGCGCCGGGTTCTTCTCAAGACACTTCAGACAGATCGTTTCGAGGTCGCCGGGAACGTCGGGGTTCAGTAGCCGCGGGGGAACAGGGTCGGCCTCGGCCAATTGCCGAAGGATTGCGGGAACAGTTTCGCCTACAAACGGCGGCCGGCCCACGAGCAGATGATACAGGATTGCGCCCAGCCCATAGACGTCACTCGCCGCTGTATGGGCCTCGCGGCGACCTTCCGCTTGCTCCGGAGGGATGTAGTGAGGCGAACCAAGCGCCTGTCCGGTCATCGTAAGGTCGGAGTCACTCGCGAGATTCCTGGCCAGGCCGAAGTCGCTCACATGCGGCTCGCCTTCGCGGCCGATCAGAATATTCGACGGCTTGAGATCGCGATGGACGATGCCATTCTCGTGCGCGTACTGGATGGCTTTCGCTACACCGGCGAGAAGCCGCGCTGCCTCGCGGATTGGCAACGGCCGTTCGCGAATGACCTTCGCCAGATCCGAGCCGTCCACATACTCCATCGAGAAGAACGGCTGGCCGTCGTGCTCGCCAACTTCGTGGATCGTGACGATGTTCGGATGACGTAATCGGGCGATGGCTTCCGCCTCGGCCTGAAACCGCTTTAAATGTGCGTCCGGGCTGAAGCGGCCGAAGGGGAGCATTTTAAGCGCGACGACGCGGTTGAGGCCGAGCTGGCGGGCCCGATAGACGATGCCCATCCCGCCTTCGCCGAGCGGCGCTTCCAGCACGTATTCGCCGACGCGCGAACCGATGCGAGGTGCAGCGGACCGGCGCGCCTCCTCGAGGCGGGGCGCTGCATCAGAAGATTCCCCTTCGCCCGTGACCAGTCGAACCAGGCAAACAGGGCAAAGCCCGTCGGTCGAGTCCCGCGGCAACATCGCGCCGCAGCGTTCGCATGGCTGAAACGTCGTCATCTCAATAGACTGCGGAGCGCGGCCTTCCAGGCCGCAGCGGCTCCGATACGTCCAGACGTTTCGGAGCTTTCCTGCACGGGCTCATCGCCGCAACAGGCGTGAATCGCACGTATCGATCAGGCCGCGTTCGGAGGAATCTCTATCGGCAGAGTCCCGTCCATTACTACAGTTCCTGAAGCGCAGAGTAACGGTCATACCCGGCCCGAGGCAGCCAGCACGGCCAGCAGATGCCGGAGTTCGTCATCGATTTCTGTGGGATCGGCGACGGTATGAGCCACTTCCTCGCGCAACACTTCGCCGAATCGCCGACGCATGCGGAGC
>DATEKZ010000008.1:0-2151 GCA_035277185.1 Verrucomicrobiia bacterium | reverse complement strand
GATGGGATCGGATGCGGCCTTGATCGCTTTTGCCGTCGCCACAGTGCTCGAAATCACCGCCTACTATGTCCCGTGGCTGGATAATCTCCTCGACACGGTCGCCAGCCCGGCCGCCGTCGTCGCCGGAACCATCATCACCGCGTCGCTGGTGACTGACTTGAGCCCGTTCCTGAGATGGACCCTCGCGGTGATCGCCGGTGGCGGCGTGGCGGGGTTGGTGCAGGGAACCACGGTTTTCACTCGCGCCGCATCCACGGGAACTACGGGTGGATTGGCTAATCCAATCCTGGCGACGGCAGAACTTGGTGGATCGGTGGTCACCTCGGTCATGTCAATAGTCGCGCCCGTCGCGGGCGTACTCCTGGCAATCGCGTTGGTCGCCTTCGTTGGCGTTCGGTTCGCAAAAAAGCGTCAAAATGCGTCCGCGGTTCCCACCTTGGGAGGGAAAACATGCCGTTAGAGGACTGGACCGCCCTCACCCTTGCCCCGCTGCCATTGAATTAAGCGTGGGTGGGCCGCATGAGTGCGGCGTTCCTGGAGCGAGAAGAAAGCTGGAAGGCACACCCAACGCGCACCCACTCTGACGAATAGGAACGCGGATTCATCCGGCAGCGTCGAGTCATGACGACCGCCCACGATTCGGCCAGTCCTTGAACTCAATGGCAGTGCTCCCCTGGGTTGGGGTGAGGGCGAGCGTCCATTTGACGGAGTGAGTGTCGTCGCGATCTTTGCGGCGGGGAGCGATGTTTCGGTGTGAGCCGCGCTCCTTGACAGGAAACGGTTCACGTTTACATGTCATCAGGCTGCGAAACGCAGTCGATGACGATAATGAAAACTGCGACACTTGATCCTGTTGCCGGTGCGCTGTCCGCCTCCTCAGATTCCGAGCCGCCGCCCGCGAATTCTTCCAGCCCGCACGAACCGCCGTCGGACTCCGAATTGCTGGACGCCTACTCCCGCGCCGTCGTCACCGCGGCAGACGCGGTCAGCCCGTCGGTGGTGAAGATTGAGGTGCGCAAGAAGACGAACCGACTTCACGGACCGCAGGAAGCCGGCGGCAGCGGATCGGGTTTCGTCATCAGCCCGGATGGGTTCGTTTTGACCAACAGCCATGTCGTGCATGGCGCCGGGAAACTTGAAGTTGTTCTCGGCGACGGCCGGCGGCCCGACGCCTACCTGGTCGGGGAAGATCCCGATACCGACCTCGCCGTCCTTCGCATTTACGCGCCTAACCTGCTGGCGGCACACCTGGGTGAATCAAAGAACGTCCGCGTTGGCCAGCTCGCCATCGCCATCGGAAACCCGTACGGCTTCGAATGCACTGTGACGGCGGGGGTTATCAGCGCGCTCGGACGATCGTTCCGTTCCAACTCCGGCCGGCTCATGGACAATATCATTCAGACCGACGCGGCGTTGAACCCCGGCAATTCCGGCGGACCGCTCGTCAACTCGCGCGGCGAAGTGATTGGCGTGAACACGGCGGTCATTCTCCCGGCGCAGGGGATCTGCTTTGCCATCGCCATCGACACCGCCAAATACGTCGCCGGATGGCTGATCAAGGACGGCCACATCCGCCGCAGCTACATCGGCGTCGGCGGGCAAGACACGCGGCTGCACCGCCGCCTCGTCCGTCATTACAACCTGCCGGTTGAAAGCGGCTTGTTGGTCGTGCACATCGAGCCGGACAGCCCTGCGCAATTCGCGGGCTTGCGTGAAGGCGACGTGGTGATCGGGTTCAATGACCAGCCCATCACCGGCATCGACGACCTGCACAAGCACCTGACCGAATCGCAAATCGGCAAACGGTCGTCCCTGACCATCCTTCGGAACACGGAGAGGCTCCAGTTGAACATCGTGCCGGAGGAATCGCGGCGGCGAGACGAGTAAGCAGGGTCAGGGTGAGGAGAAATCAGCCGTTCCCCCGGCAAAACTATGAAACACGCTACCTCTGATGATCGCCTGCTCCGCCTCATCCAGTTCTCCAGCGCGTTCAGCCTTGGCTTGATGGCCGCGTTTCTTTACTCGGTGAAGCAAGTCACGCCTGAGCTGCGTTGCGAACTGTCCGTGGGAACGGGAATCGCGTTCGTTGCGGGAGCGGCCTTTTCGTGGGCGTTTTTTCGCATCGCCCTCAAGCTGGATGATTCCGGAGCG
>DATEKZ010000007.1:0-2133 GCA_035277185.1 Verrucomicrobiia bacterium | reverse complement strand
AAGGCATGAGAAGATTCCTCCCTGGGCTGCCTGTTCTACTGGCGTTTCGGATACTGGCCCAGGCGCCGGACAATCTCGTCGTCGAAGGCGTTCCTCCCGCCAGCGACGAACTCAAAGCCGAAGCGGGTCCTTACATGGAATTCCGCACGGCTGCGTTCAACGACTGGCATCCGGACCGGCGCGAACTCCTGATCACCACGCGCTTCGCGGACTCCGCGCAGTTGCACGTCGTCAGGAGGCCCGGTGGAACGCGCAGCCAACTGACTTTCCTGCCGGAACCGGTGGCCGGGGGACAGTTCCGCCCGAGGACCGGAGAGTTCATCGTCTTCTCGCAGGACACCGGCGGCGGGGAGTTTTTCCAACTCTATCGCTACGACCCCGGCACCGCGAAGATCACGCTGCTCACCGACGGCAAATCGCGGAACACGGGCGCGCGCTGGGCCGCGAGCGGCCGGTGGCTCGCCTACACGTCCACACGGCGCAACGGAAAGGACAACGACATTTACGTCATGGACCCGGCGGCGCCGAAGACGGACCGCCTCGCGCTCCAGGTCAGCGGCGGGGGTTGGAGCGCGCAGGACTGGTCTCCGGACGAAACCCGGCTCCTGTTGCTCGAATACATCTCGATCAACGAAGGGCACGTTCACGAACTCGACCTGAAATCAGGAAAAGCCGAGCTGCTTACACTCAAGGGAAAAGACAAATTCGCGGTTGGAAGCGCGCGTTATGCGCGCGGCGGCGGGGCGATTTATTTGACCACCGAGGTCAGGGACGCCGACGCCGCCGTCCCGCGCGGCGAGTTTCAAGTGCTCACGAAGCTGGACCTGGCCACGCGCAAGCAAACGTTTCTCACATCCCACATTCCGTGGAACGTCGATGAATTCGAGCTGTCGCCGGATGGTCGCACCATCGCGTTCGTCACGAACGAGGACGGTGTCGGCGTCCTCCGTTTCCTGAACGCGCGCACCGGCAAAGAAACGAAAACACCGAAACTCCCGCTCGGCATCGTCTCGCGGCTGGACTGGCACGAGAACGGACGCGACCTGGCGTTCAATATCAACTCGGCGCGGTCGCCGCTCGACGTTTATGTCCTCGACACCAAGACGGACAAAGTCGAGCGGTGGACGGCGAGCGAGACCGGCGGGCTCGACGCGGACACGTTCGTCGAGCCGGAATTGATCAAACTGAAGAGCTTCGATGGTCTGCCGATTTCAGCGTTCGTGTACCGTCCTGATCCGGGGAAGTTTGCAGGCAGACGGCCGGTTTTGATCAACATTCATGGCGGGCCGGAAGCACAGGCGCGGCCGGTTTTTCAGGCCAGGAACAATTACTTCCTCAGCGAACTCGGCATTGCCATGGTCTATCCGAACGTCCGCGGATCGGACGGCTACGGTTCCGGATTCCTGCAGCTCGACAACGGATTCAAGCGCAAGGATTCGGTCAAGGACATCGGCGCGATCATCAACTGGGTCAAGAGCGACCCACGGCTCGACAGTGGACGCATCGGTGTGATCGGCGGGAGCTACGGCGGTTACATGGTGCTGGCGTCGATGATTCACTACAACGACCAGCTTCGATGCGGTGTGGATGTCGTGGGCATCTCGAACTTTCTGACGTTCCTGAAGAACACGCAGGATTACCGAAGGGATCTGCGCAGGGCCGAATATGGCGACGAGCGCGACGAGAAGATGCGCGAGTTTCTGGAGAAGATTTCACCGACGACAAACGTGCAAGGGATCAGGAAGCCGCTTTTCGTCGTTCAGGGCAGGAACGATCCGCGGGTGCCCGCCACGGAATCGGAGCAAATGGTGAAAGCCATCCGGGACAATGGCGGGGCGGTCTGGTACCTGATGGCGAAGGACGAAGGGCACGGGTTTCAGAAGAAAAAGAACGCCGACTTCCAGTTCCTCAGCACGATTCTCTTTCTGCGGGAGCATTTGCTGAAGTGAAACGGTGGAGCGATCGTCCGCTCGATAGGCCGTAACGATGCAGTTAGAGCACCGGCTCGCCCTCACCCTAGCCCTCTCCCCCAGGAGAGGGAACAGCCGAAGCAGCGTTCGAGAAGCAAAGACGCTCGTCAGCAGAAGGCCGGGTTTGGTCACTCCCTCTCCCCGAGGGAGAGGGTTGGGGTGA
>DATEKZ010000006.1:0-3369 GCA_035277185.1 Verrucomicrobiia bacterium | reverse complement strand
TACGCGAAGAATCGCTACGGCTCGTTCATCCCATATCATCTGGCGACGAAGGAATTTTTCGAGATCGCGCGCGATCATCTTACGACCAATGGTGTGGTTGCTTACAATGTTATCGGGACGTTTCAAGGCTGGAGGGCGGACATTCTTGGATCCGTTTACGCCACCATGAAGTCGGTCTTTCCGAACGTCTATCTGTTTCCGGCGAAGGAAACGCTGAACGTTGTCATTATCGGCACAAAATCGCCGCAGAAAACGGATTTTAACGTGGTTCAACAGAGGGCCAATGCGTTGGTCCAGGCGAAGCGCGTGACGTTGCCAGCCTTTCGCGGCCGTACCTCTTCCTTCCGCGCCGACCCACCGGCGAATTTCCAGATCAGTCCCGTGCTCTCGGACGACTTCGCGCCGGTGGACGGGTTGCTCCGCAAGGCGGGGAAGTGAAGCGTGCCTTTCGACCGCGACAAGGTGAAGCGGGCTGTCGGCAGACTGGCTGAGCAGGGCATTTACGTCGGCACGTCCTCGTGGAAATACGCCGGTTGGCGCGGAATGCTTTATGACGAGTCGCGCTACGTCTGGCACGGGCGACTCTCGGAATCCCGATTCGAGAAGCTCTGTCTGGCGGAATACGCGGAGGTCTTCAAAACCGTGAGCGTGGATGCGGCTTATTACAAATTCCCCGACCGAAGCTACCTTGAGGGGCTGGTCGCCCAGGTGCCCGGCGACTTCCGGTTCGCGCTCAAGGTGACGGATGAGATTACGATCAAGAAGTTCACCCGGCTCCCGCGCTTCGGCCCGCGGGCCGGCAAAGCCAACGGGAACTTTCTGAACGCCGATCTCTTCGTGTCAGACTTTCTTGCGCCGTGCGAGCCGTTCAGACAGAGCATCGGCCTCCTGATGTTTCAGTTCTCTCATTTCTATACGGAGGACTTCGCGCGAGGACGGGATTTCGTTGAAGCGCTCGGCGATTTTCTGGCGAAGCTCCCCACAGGCTGGCCTTACGGCGTTGAGATTCGGAACCGTTACTTTCTCAAGCCGGAGTATTTCGGCACGCTGGCGCGACACGGTGTCGTCCACATTTTCAACAGTTGGGCCGACATGCCGCCGGTGGATGAGCAATTTGGTCTGCCGGGCAGTCGGACCCATCCCGACTTGTTAAGCGCTCGATTTCAGCTCCGGCCGGGAAGAAAGTACGAAGATGCGGTGAAGCTGTTCAGACCGTATGATCGCGTGAAAGATCCGTATCCTGAAGGCCGCGCCGCCGCGTCGAAGCTGATCCGGGAAGGTCTGCGCACCGGGAAAAAGACGCGAACATTTATCTACGTGAACAATCGATTCGAAGGAAACGCGCTGGAGACGATCGATGCGGCGCTGGATGAAGTGGTCGAAGGTTGATTGACAAGCCATCGTTCGAGGCTGCAAGACTTCGTATTTATGAGCCTTCCCCGGACCTCCGCCTCGCTCCCTCCCGGGTTTCTCCTGGGTTTGTGACTTGCTTTGCCAGTCTGTCCAGCAATGCAGCCCCGGTATAGCCGCAAATGGCGGCCACCGCAAAGACACCGACGGCTTTTCCGACCATACTGCCGGTGAGGCTGCCGAGTTGGAACCCGGCCGAAAGCGCCGCGACAATAACGGTGGCCACGAGGATTCCCTCGCAAATTTGCCATGGCCAGCGTTTGAACTTCTTTTGCGACGCGCGGAGAATACCGCCGATGGCCCCGCCGATCGCGGCCGCGAAGAGGAAAGGAATTGGCAGAATCAATTCGATCATACCCACCACGCCAAGCCGTTCGACCGGAACCGTGACGGTCCTTTCACCGAAGTCAGAGACGGCGGTGACGCTGGCCTCGCTGCGGGACCGGGGCAGCCAGAGACCGACTTCATGGCTTCCCGTGGTGCCGAAATTGGTGACCACGACGCGGCTTGAGTCCATCTCCATTTGGGCATCCGTCAACAGCACCGTGTGTGGCAGCAGTTTGCTTTTGAGGGCGGGTGTATCCGGCCCATCGATGCCGATGGTGAGCGAGTTAGTGTAGGCGTTGGCCCCGGCATTCCAGCGCATGGCGTTTTTCGACAGCCGAAGAAAGAGCTGCGCGCTGAGCACCTGGGTATCTGAAATGGTGACGATCGCCACGCCAGGGAAATAGTTCTTGTTGGTCGAGAGCTTTGCGGCGCCCGGGATGGGGGACTTTTCTTTCAGGAAGTAGAGCGCGTTCCTCTGCAGGACCAGGTTGGTCGCTTCGCCGGAGCGTTCGACGGCATTGGTGGCGACTTTGAAATTGCCGGCTTCCTTGACCATCACTTGCATTTCGTGAAGGGGAACTTTGTTGAAGGTAATCGGCACGAGCACCCTGTCGTTCCGAAGCCTTCCGGTAGAAGCAACCGTAGCGAGCGAGGCTGCCGTCAGACGAACGGCGGCGGGCGAGACCGCGAGCCGGGCGGCGGTGTTCGTGGCGGTGGCGGCTTCGAGTTCCGCGACGACGAACGTCAGGGCAAGGATTGCGAAGGATCTTTTCATGCTCTGGTGAAAGTCGCCTCGATGTTTTTCACACTCCTCAAACGAACCGGGAGCGACTCGCTATGAACTTGAACGGGCGCTCTGACCGAACAGACAGCGCCTGCAACAGTAGAACCTTGAAAACCGCTGTCAAGCGAGCCCCCAATCGTCCGCGGGGATGCGAGGTCGGCGGTCCCGTCCACTTCCTTGATTCCGAAGCCGCTTCTGAACGCGCGGGGACATCGAGCCTTGAAATCTGAACCAGGAAGGAGGAGCCTGTCGTCGAAGATTCCATGAGACCGGTACCAACTGTCATGAACCTCAAAATCGCCACTGTTTTTCTGATGACCGCAGCCTTCGCTCACGCGGGCGACGACGCAAACTGGCCGTCGTTCCGCGGCTGGCGGGCGAGTGGCGTCGCGGAAGGAATCAAAACAGCGGAGAAGTGGGACGCGCCCAAGGGCGAGAACGTGAAGTGGAAGACACCGATTCCGGGGTTGGGGCATTCAGGTGCGGTGGTCTGGGAGGACCGGTTGTTCCTCACGACGGCGGTCAAGGAAGGCGAGCCTGAGTTGAAGGTCGGGTTGTACGGTGACATTGAGCCGGTTAACGAACAAGTCGCACACAGCTGGCAGACGTTCTGTCTGGACAAGCGGAATGGCAAAGTGCTTTGGAAACAGACCGCCCGTGAAGGCATCCCCAGGGTCAAACGACATCCCAAATCGAGCCACGCGAACTCCACGCCCGCGACCGATGGTCGGCATGTCGTTTCGTTCTTCGGCTCCGAAGGATTGTATTGCCACACCGTCGAGGGGAAACTCCTTTGGAACAAAGATCTCGGCACGCTCGACTCGGGTTATTTCCGCGTGCCGACCGCG
>DATEKZ010000005.1:0-2141 GCA_035277185.1 Verrucomicrobiia bacterium | reverse complement strand
AGCAATGTTATGTCCGCCGGTCCGGCGAAGACTTCCCCGTCGATCGGCAGCAGCAGGCGGACTGTGGGGGGCTGGTTTGATGGCGCGCGGTCATCGTCGAGGATGATTGCCCTGGCTTCCCCCGCATTGCCCACGCTGTAGCAATCCCACCGCGGTGGGAAGAGATTGACGCAAAGCGACGGGACCAGCTTGATCCACACCGTCTCGGTCCCTTCAACTTTATTGTCGTCGATCGGATCGATGACGAGCTCCGCGCTCCAATTTCCTTCAGGGATGATCACCTTCTCCGGCAATTCCGCGTAATCGACACCGTTTTCCGCGGTGCCGCCCAGCCGGTAGTAAACCGTTAACGGCGTGTTCGTCTCGCCATCGCGCTTGATCATAAACACAGCCGGATTGGCGGGCCGGTCCAGCAACGGACTGATTTCCTCACCTTCGGGATCAGTCGCCTCGACAGTAACGGTCACCGGCGGTTTCGGTTCGACCACTTTGATCTCGGCCGGTTCCGAGACACCGGATTCGCCGGCGTTGTCGGTCGCCACCGCCGTCAGGACGAAATGTCCCGGCGGCACGTTGGACCAGACGAGGCGATAAAGCGGCAGGATCAGCCGCGTCGGTAAATCAGGATCGGGCCACGGTTCGGTCACGACGCCGAGACTGTTGGTGCCCTCAAAGAATTCGACCTGCCGGATCGAACCGTCGTGGTCCCACGCCGCGGCGGCGAGCGTGATGTCGGCGCCGGCACGGAAGACCTGGCCATCGACCGGATGCACCAGACGCGCCATCGGTGGCCGATTGGGCAGATCGTTGTCGCAGATGTAAGCCACGGCCTGGCGCGGGCGGCCCACCAGATAACAATCCGGCGGTGGCGGGAAAATCTCGATGCAGGCGGGCGGTTGGATCGTGATCAGAACCTTCTCGGCGCCTTCGGCGAGCGCGTCGTCGGTCGGTTCAACCACAATCCTGGCGGACCTCTCGCCCCCGGGTATGACAACGGTCAACAGCAGCTCTTTGTAATCGACACCATTCTTTGCGCTGCCATCGAGGGTGTAATGGACCGTCAATGGAATGCCGGGATCGCCTCCGCTGCGACGGACTACAAAGGTGGCGGTGTCCAGTTGGTCGGTCGTCGGATCCGGCTCCGCTGCGTGCGGGTCAGAAGCCACCACTGTGACGATCGGTTGCCGCGGCAGTTCGATGATTTTGATCTCGACCGAAGAGGATTTGGTCGCAGCGCCGTCGTTGTCCGTGGCCAAAGCGGTTAACACGTGAACGCCCGGGGGCACATTCGACCACGTGAGTTGGAAAGGATAAATCGGACGGCGGAACTCCATTTCGAAATCAACCATGCCCGACTCGCGGTTCGGATCAACGGCGATGGGCGGATTCTGGACGATGCCAAGACTGTTGGTGCCCTCGAAAAACTCCACACTCCTCACCCATCCATCCACGTCCGCGGCAGCCGCCACCAGTTTGATGTCAGTCGGACCGGGAATCACGGCCCCGTCCGGCGGACTCACCATGCTGGCCTTTGGCGGTTCGTTCGGGCCCTCGCGATCGAGGATGTAAGCCGTGGCCGAGGACATCGCGGGATTTACTGCGTAACAGTCCGGTGGTGGCGGGAAAATCGCTATGCAATTCAACTCTTCCAGTTTGACAGCCACCGTTTCCGTCGTTTCGTCGGCGTTATCGGGCAGCGCTTCCACTTCAAGCTTCGCACTCAGTTCACCGGCGGGAATCACGACTTCACCGTCCAGCTTCTTGTAATCAACGCCGTTGGATGCGCTCCCGCTGACACTGTAGTGGACAGTCAGCGGAACATTGGTTCCGCGCGAACGGGTCACGAGCAACACCGCCGTATCGGGCGCAACAAGAGCCAGCGGATCCGGCGAGCCGGGTTCCCGCGCGAAGGGGTCAATAGCCTTGATGCCGACCACGGGCAGCGGAGATTGCGCGAGCAGATTGCCGGGCGCCGCCAACAGACCCGCAATGAGGAAAGCGTAGAGGCGGGCGCCGGAGAAAAGAAGATTTTTGGTACTCATAGGATTCCTGCACGTCGGTTGAAACTGGAATCCATGGGCTAGTCGCGTGCCACCCTCGGGACGGGACAGGAATTCTCCTGAACAACGCGGGTTTCTGCG
>DATEKZ010000004.1:0-2906 GCA_035277185.1 Verrucomicrobiia bacterium | reverse complement strand
ATTTTTTGCAACTCGGGTTTCGAAGCGGTGGAAGCCGCGTTAAAAACGGCGATGCTGACCACCGGACGGCGCGGCATCATTGCGTTCGCGGGCGCGTATCACGGGCTTGGATATGGCGCGCTGAACGCCACCCATCGCGGGCATTTTCGCGCGCCGTTCCGCTCGCAGCTCGGCGAGTTTGGTTATTTCGTTCCCTTTCCCAGGTCTCGCGGAAACCCTTACGTTTCCCTTCCCTCTCGCCGCCTGAAAGCAGTCCCGATTCCGGCCGAAGCCAACGATGACGATGAAAAACTCCAGACGCGGTCGTCGAGTCTCCCCCTCCTGGGGCCGCGGACGGAGTCTCGGCGAAAGACAGAATCCACCTGGGCCGGGGTGAGGGCGAGCCAATCTCAGCATGCCGGTCCGATAATCGAGGACAACCAAAGACCGGGTGAAGCGCGCGAAACTCTACGCGGCCTGGAGAGCCAGATTCGCAGCGTTCTTCAGAGGGAGAAGATCGGCGCCATTCTGGTCGAACCCATTCAGCTCCGGGGAGGCGTCAACGTGCCTCCGGCAGGATTTCTTCCCCTGTTGCGCCGGCTTTGTAATGAGCACGACGCGCTGCTGATCCTCGACGAGATCTACACCGGTTTCGGCCGCACCGGAAAATGGTTCGCCTGCGAGCACAGCGGCACTGTTCCCGACATCGTCTGCCTGGGGAAGGCTTTGACGGGAGGTTTCCCGCTCTCCGCCTGCGTCGGGCGCGCCGATCTGATGGACGGTGCCTGGCCGCCGTCCGCCGGAGAAGCGATTCACACCAGCACGTTTCTTGGCCATCCCGTCGGTTGCGCGATGGCTCTCGCGCAGATCAAAGAGATCGCGCGGCTCAAGCTCGTCCAGCGAAGCGCAAAGTTTGGCTCAACCCTGTGCGAGACCCTTGTCCGGCTCGCAGCGCGGAAATCCGGCTTGACCCTGCTCGCGCGCGGCGCCGGTCTGCTGGCGGGTCTCGAACTTCGCCATCCGGACGGTTCACCCGCCACCAACACAGCGATTCGCATCGTGAAGAACATGCTGCACCGCGGCTTCATTCTGCTGCCGGAAGGCGAACATTCGAACGTCATCAGTTTCACGCCGCCGCTTACCGTCACCGAACAGCAACTGCGACAAACGGTCCACGCCCTCGCGGAAGAGTTGGAGCAGGGCCTGCCGGCATGAAGCTTTCCGAGATCAAACAAGTCCTCGTTGAACGCGACATCAAACTGACGAAGTCGCTTGGCCAGAGTTTTCTTCATGATGGAAACCAACTGCGTCGCATTGTCGAAGCGGCGGAGCTCAAACCCACGGACAACGTCCTGGAAGTCGGCCCTGGCCTCGGGCCGCTCACGGAACTGCTGCTGAAGACGGCGGGACAGATTCTGACCATCGAGAAAGACCGCCGACTCGTCGATGTGCTCGACCAACGCTTCGTGGAGGCGAAGAACCTGACGCTCCTTCGGGACGACGCGCTCGACTACCTGCGACGCGACGCCAGGGATTGGTCCGCCTGGAAACTGGTGGCCAACCTCCCCTACTCTGTCGCGTCGCCGATTCTGGTCGAGCTGGCGCAGGCGGACGGCTGTCCTGAACGCCTGGTGGCGACGCTTCAACTCGAAGTCGCGCAACGTCTGATGGCGAAGGCGGGCGACGACGACTACGGCGTATTGACGTTGTTGATTCAACTCTATTACGAGCCGCGGGGCTGGTTCAAGATACCGGCAGCCTGCTTTTTCCCGAAGCCGGATGTGGATTCGGCGTGCGTCATTTTGATTCGCCGACCGAATCCGCTGCTGAACCGCGGACAGGCGGACGTATTCGCCAGAATCGTGAAGCGGGGGTTTTCGCAACGACGCAAGATGATGTTCAAGCTGCTGAAGGAGGACTGGCCGGAGGAGAAGCTCCACGTGACTTTCGACACACTGAATCTGTCTGAAAGAGCACGCGCAGAGACGGTGGGCCTGGAAGGTTTCGTAACACTCGCCAAACTTTTGAGAATATGATCTCTTGGAAGAAGGCAGTTCCCCAAGCTATTGGCAATGGCTGAAGAAATCTTTGACATCGTCAACGAGCGCGATGAAGTGATCGGCCGGAAGCCGCGGAGTGAAATCCATCGGCTCGAGCTGAAGCATCGCGCGGTGCACGTGCTGGTCTTCAATTCGAAGGGCGAACTGTTCCTTCAGAAGCGTTCGATGAAGAAGGATTGCTTTCCCGGGACGTGGGACTCGTCCGCCTCGGGTCATCTCGATTCCGGCGAGAGCTACGACGCCTGCGCCGCGCGCGAGTTGAAGGAGGAACTCGGGTTGGATGTCGCGCGAACTCCGGAACGGTTGTTCAAGATCGACGCCTGCGCCGGGACGGGATGGGAGTTCGTCTGGGTTTATCGTCTGCAGTCGGACGGACCATTCACACTGCATCCGGAGGAGATCGAGGACGGAGACTGGTTTTCGCGCCCAAAGCTGGATCAATGGCTTGCCGAACGACCGCAGGTTTTTGCCGGGGCCGTCCCCCTCATCTGGCGCGAGATGCTCCTGCGCCGCCTCGTTTCCGATCCGTCTTGAGGGTCCGTTCCTTGAACGGCTGCAAAATCGTTTCCGCAATTGAACTCACCCGCGAAACACGCAAAACCACGCGAAATAATGCGGAAGATTCCCATCTTCCTTTCTCCTTCTCTTTTTTTGGTGAGCGAAATTCTCCGTGCAGTAATGACGCTTTTCGCCTGGCTCTCCTTTGGCGTATTTCGCGGATTTCGCGGGTTGAAGTTGCCTAGAGCGGTTTCAAGAAATTCTGTGGCCACTGCAAGAGCCTGGTGCGTACGAGCCGCGCGTCAGCGTCATGGACTGCGGCAGCCCTCTGCCGCTTTCCCTCGCAAGGCTGGTAACACACAGCGGCAG
>DATEKZ010000003.1:0-9994 GCA_035277185.1 Verrucomicrobiia bacterium | reverse complement strand
ATCGGAATCCCGCGCTCCATTACTACTGTTGTGATCGGTGACAGTGCCAAGATGCGCCCGTCAAGACCCGTCAAGACCCGTCAAGGCTTCCCAGGTTTCATAGTGCTTGTCAGCGGCGCGCGCAGGCGGTATATGTCAGCTCCCGCTCGAGTAGCGGTTGGAACGATTGTTTGTCTGGTATGAATCCGGTATTCCATTGGTGGCGTGACTGAACCCGCTTCCCGTCTCGGGAAGAGGTGAACGCTGCCGCGGAGTCAATGATTGTCCCCGATGATTCCACGTGAATCGTCGGGAATTTTTTTGAGAACCAGAATGCTCGCTAAACGCGTCATCCCGTGCCTGGACGTCCACGACGGCCACGTCACCCGCGGTGTCCGGTTCGGCAAAGCCGAATCGGGCGAACTGCGCAATGTGGGCGATCCCGTCGAACTGGCCCTCCGCTACAACGAACAGGGCGCAGACGAAATGGTTTTCTTCGACATCACCGCGAGTGCGCACGGGCGCAAGACCATGGTCGATGTGATCGAGCGCGTCGCGGAGAAATGTTTTATGCCGCTGACCGTTGGCGGCGGCATTCGAACGGTCGATGACATGTCGGTGATGCTGCGGGCGGGCGCCGACAAAGTCAGCGTCAACTCGGCGGCATTGGCCGACCCGGATCTGATCCGCGCCGGGGCGGAAAAGTTCGGCAGTCAGTGCATCGTCGTTTCGATCGACGCGAAACGTGTTACAGCGGCGCACTGGGAGGTTTTCTCGCATGGCGGACGCAAGCCGGCCGGTCTCGACGCCGTCGAATGGGCCCAACGCGCCGTGTCACTGGGCGCCGGCGAAATCGTGTTGAACAGCATCGATGCCGATGGCACGAGGGCGGGCTTTGACCTGGTGATTACGCGGCGCGTGAGCGAATCCGTTGGCGTGCCGGTGGTGGCCAGCGGCGGGGCGGGCAAGCTGGAACACCTGGCCGCGGTATTGCTCGAAGGCAGGGCGGACGCCGTGTTGGCGGCCAGCGTTTTTCATTTCGGCGAGTACACCGTTGGCGAGGTAAAGAAATTCCTCGCGTTACAGAGCATTCCCGTTCGACTTTGCTGAGTGACCCGCAGAATCAACTTCAAACAACGCCGAATACAGGGCTATGAGTTTTCTGGACGAGTTGAAATTCACATCGGATGGGCTGATCCCGGCCATCATCCAGGAACGATCGACGGGCCGCGTGCTCATGATGGCCTGGATGAACCGCGCCTCCCTGGAAAAGACGATCGCAACCGGCCGGACGCATTTCTGGAGCCGGTCGCGGCAGACGTTCTGGATGAAAGGCGAGACCAGCGGTCACACACAGACGGTCAAAGAGATTGCCTTCGACTGCGATGGCGACACGCTTCTGATCCAGGTCGAGCAGACCGGCGTGGCCTGTCACGAGGGCTACAAGTCCTGTTTTTTCAGGTCGCTGGAACCGGATGGCAAATCATTGCGGACCACCGAGTCGCGGCTTGAAGCGCCCGAGGAAATCTACGGGAAGAAGTGATGGAAGACCTGATTCCACCGGGCAGCCGGCCTTATTGGTTTTTCCTCGTGGTGTTGGCGCTGTCTCGAGGATCTGATTTCTTCAGCACTTGGATCGCGACGCCGAACCTGGTTCTGGAAGGAAACCCGATTGCGAAGCGGCTCGGCTGGAAAGGCGGGCTGGTGGCGAACGCGGTGCTCTGCCTGACGTTTGCGATGTGGCCCCTGTCAGCGATCGCCATCGCCACGACGAGCGTGCTGGTGGCCGCGCGAAATTTCCAGTCGGCCTGGCTCATGCGAACGCTGGGCGAGGAAGGTTATCGCGACTGGTATATCGAACGTCTGCAACAGACCGGCCTGCCGCTCTATTTGCTTTGTCTGGCCGGGCAGACCTTGCCGACGGCGCTCGTCGGTGGCGTTCTGATGTATTTCTATAACGGCATGGTCGTCCCCTTTTCCATCGGCCTGGGCATCCTTGCCTATGCCCTCGCCGTGACGGTTTATACGCTGCTTTCACTATGGCGCCTGCGACGCCGCACCGGCTGACTGAACCCGCGTCCAATGTACTTTCCGAACCCAAGCGACTTCGCGGACCTGGCGCGGCAGGGCAATCTGATCCCCGTCACGCGCCGCCTGCTCGCGGACTTTGAGACGCCGTTGTCGGCGTATCGCAAGATTCGCGGCCAGGGCGAATCGTTCCTCTTCGAGTCGGTCGAGGGCGGCGAGCACCTGGGCCGTTACTCATTCGTCGGCTGCAATCCGCGAGCCATCATTCGCCAGATGGAGAACCGCATCGAATTGATCGAAAGCGGAAGGGTCGTCGAGAAGTTTGCGATTCCTGGCGGGTCAACCTCGGATGGCTCGCCATGCATCAAGGACGGCCTTGAAGTCGTCGAGCGCGTGTTGAAGCGGTATCGGCCGGTCCCGTTGCCGGGCCTGCCGCGGTTCACCGGAGGCGCGGTCGGGTTTATCGGCTACGAATTCATTCACGACGTCGAACCGGTCGTGCCCCGGCCGCCACGCGACGATCTGAAAACGCCGGCGATGTATTTTCTGATTGCGGATGAACTGCTCATCTTCGATCGCGTGTCGCAGACCATCACGGTCCTGGTCAACGCCGTCCTTGATGATCACGCCACGGTCTCCGAGGCGTATGACGAAGCCCTGGGTGAGATTGAACGGATCGTCTCCCTCCTCGAACAGCCGTGCGAGTACCAGCCGGTGACCGTTCCTCCCGAAGTCCCCTCGATCCCGTTCGAGTCGAACATGCCCAAGGAAAAATTCCTGGCCAACGTTCGAAAATCCAAGGAATACATCACGGCGGGCGACATCATTCAGGTGGTCGGATCACAGCGGTTCTCCACGCCCGTCCAGGCGGCGCCGCTGGACGTGTATCGCGCCGCGCGCTCGATCAATCCGTCGCCTTACATGTTCCTGCTGGAGCTGGACGGATTCTCGCTGGTAGGCGCTTCGCCGGAAATTCACGTCCGCTGTGAGGAGAGAAAAGTGGAGATACGTCCCATCGCGGGCACGCGCCCTCGAGGCAGGACCCTCGAACAGGACCTGGCGAACGAGAAGGAACTCCTGGCCGATCCCAAAGAGCGCGCCGAGCACGTGATGCTCGTGGACCTGGCCCGCAACGACATCGGCCGGGTCTGCGACTACGGCTCGGTGCGCGTGAAGGACCTGATGGTCATCGAACGTTACAGCCACGTCATGCACATCGTCTCGCAGGTCGAAGGGCAATTGTCGGCCGGAAGGACGGCGTACGACCTGATGCGCGCGACTTTCCCGGCGGGGACGCTGAGCGGCGCCCCGAAGGTGCGCGCCATGCAGATCATTTCCGAATTGGAGCAGACGGCGCGCGGGCCGTACGGCGGGTGTGTCGGCTATTTTTCATTCAACGGCAACCTCGACTGTTGCATCACGATCCGCACAGCTCTGATCAAGGACGGCCGTGCTTACGTTCAAGCGGGCGGCGGGTGGGTGAACGATTCCGATCCCGAGGCCGAGTTTCAGGAAACGGTGAACAAATCGAAGGCGATGCTGAAGGCTGTCGCCCTTGCGGAAGGTTTCGCCACGGTCCGCTCGCAAGGCTAACACACCATGCCGCAAGAGGAAGCCCCGAACGCCGCGCCGCGCTGGCCGCTTGCGCCTCGCGCGTTCCCCCTCGCGGAGGATTCGATTCACCTCTGGTGCGCATCTCTCGACCAGGACGGAGCGGACCTGGCGCACCTTTCTTCAACGCTTTGTCCGACGGAACACGAACGGGCCGGGCGATTCCGGTTTGATCAGCACCGGCGGCGGTTCATCGTTCGCCGGGGTCTCCTGCGGGTCCTTCTGGGTCGCTATCTTGACGTAGAACCCTCTCAACTGGCCTTCGACTACAGCCCGCGCGGAAAGCCGTCCATCAGGGAACCTCGCGGCGGAAGGGCGCCTCACTTCAACGTGTCGGACTCCTCGGGTCTGGCCTTGTATGCAGTCACGTGGAGAGCGCCGGTGGGCGTCGATGTCGAGCGCATCCAACCGTTTCGCGACAAGGATGACATCGCGGCGCGGTTCTTTTCCGTCCGTGAGAAGACGGCCATCAAGGCGCTGTCGGAGCCTCAAAAGTCAGAAGCCTTTTTCAACTGTTGGACCCGCAAAGAGGCGTATCTGAAGGCAACCGGCGAAGGAATCTCGGAGTCGCTGGCGCGGGTGGAAGTTACGGTAATGCCGGGGGAGGCGCCCCGGCTGCTGGGTCTTGACGGAGACGAGAGCGCCGCGGCCGAGTGGACCTTCCATTCCCTCGAACCCGCGTCCGGTTTCGTCGGCGCCGTTGCGATCAGGGCGAAGGGCCTGAAATTGTCCTGCTGGCGATGGCCGGAAAGCTGAACGCCACGAGGGTTGCCGCGTTCACATAAACCGCCGCCAGCAGATCGTCCAGCGTCACGCCCCAACCGCCGGACAATCCCTGGCTTTGCCGAACAGGCCACGGCTTGGCCACATCGAACAGACGGAACGCGGCGAAAACTCCGAGGGTGATCAGCCACGTGTCCGGTCCCAGGAACCGGTCCGGCGCCGGCATCGCGCCGTGGTGGAGGTAAAAGCTGCCAACCCAGTAAGCGAAGCAAAGCGGCACCGCGACGATTTCATCGAGGACGACCGAACCCGGATCGGTCTGCTTCAAGGTTTTCTCGGCTTCGCCGCAGGCCCAGACGGAAAGCGCCATCCCGGCAACCATCCCGCCCGCATAAACCCAGAGGCTTCCGGACGAAGCCAGGACCAGAAACCACGCCACGCCAATGAGGCAGCCGAAGGTGCCCGGCCCGACGGGGACCAGTCCCAGACCGAACCCCTGGGCGAGCCACACCGGGAACTCGTTCAACAAGGCCAAAATCGCCGCGGCAATTTCATCGGAGGAGCCGGAAGCGATTGCGCGGGTGAGATCGGGCAGCTTCCGCGAGCAAAACAGCACCAACGTCACCGCGAGGATCATGAGGACCTCCCATCCATTCAGCGTTGCGAACAGGATGGTTTCCATACGCGGCCGACTTCGGGCGGCGATTATAAATCCTGAAGGTACAGATTCCGATTGCGCCCGAGATACAGAGCGCCGGAAATGACCGTAAACAGCACGGCCAGCCACTTGGACAATTCCGCGAACATCGCCACCCACGGCGCGCCGAAAATGGCGAATCCGAAAACGTTGTCCGCCCAGCCTCCCCACTGCTGGTAACTGGCCAGCACGAGAATCGAAATGATGGCGACCATCTGAGAAACCGTCTTGTGTTTGCCGTAACCTTCCGCGGCGAGCACGACATTTTTGGACGCCGCCAGCAAGCGCAGGCCCGTGATCGCCAGTTCCCGCGCCACGATCAGCACGACCATCCACGCCGGCATCAGGTCGCGACCCACGAACGCGATGAACGCCGAGCAGACCAGGATCTTGTCCGCCAACGGATCCATCAGAATTCCAAAGTTGGTGATGAGCTTGTCGCGCCGGGCAATCATGCCGTCGAAGTAATCCGTGAGGCTCGCGGCGAGGAAGAGCCCCAGCGCGACGGTTTCGTGAAAGGGGATCTCGGAAAAAATGACGGCCAGAAAAGCCGCGGTCAACGCGAAGCGGGAAATCGTCAGTTGATTCGGCAGATTCATTCAGATTTCAGTTCCAGGCCCGCGCACGCGGACTGGAGGAAGTTGTAGCGTGCGGACCCGGTCTTGCCAACGGTCAAACCGCCGCGACCGGCGCGCCGATCAGATCGTAGTTGGTGTGGCCGAGGATCTTCACGTGGGCAAACTCGCCGGCGGGCGGCCCGCCGCGCAGATAAACCCGCCCGTCAATATCCGGGGCGTCGGCCTCGCTGCGGGCGACCCGCAGACTTCGCGATCCGCGCTTCGGGTGGAGGACTTCCGCGTCACGAATCAACCCGTGTTCCCAGGAAAATGCGTTGGCATCAGCGAGTGCCCGCGCGCTTGCGTTCCCTTCCACCAGGACTCTCATCGTTCGACCGACACAGGACCGGGAGATTTGCCGGGCCACCTTGAGTTGCTCGGCCATGGCACAGTCGCGCCTCTCCTTCTTCACACGGTCGGGAATTTGTTGCTGCATTGTTGCGGCGCGAGTCGCCTCTTCCTGCGAGTAAGTGAAAACGCCAAGGCGTTCAAACTTCGTCTCGCGGATGAACTCGAGCAGTGTCTGGAAACAAGTCTCCGTCTCGCCGGGAAAACCCACGATAAAAGTGGTGCGGATCGCGATGCCGGGGACGCCCGCGCGAATCCGGCGGATCAGATCAACGATGTATTGTTGCGAGGTCTCGCGCCTCATCCGCTCCAGCATGTTTTCGTGGATGTGCTGCAGCGGCATGTCAACGTAGCGCGCGACCTTCGGGCATTCGGCGATGGTCCGAATCAATTCCTCCGTCCAGTGGGCGGGATGCGTGTAGAGCAGGCGGATCCAGAAGTCGCCCGGGAGTCCGTTGAGTTCCCGCAGCAACGTGCACAGGGTTGTCGCGTCCGCCGGCAGCGATTTCGCCGCGGCCCGGAATCTCTCCGGCGACGAGATCGCGCGGCTGTGGTTGGGGCGAAGATCGAGTCCGTAGTAAGTCGAGTCCTGCGAAATCAGGTTCAGTTCCTTGACACCGTCGGCAATGAGCTGTCGGGCTTCCCGGACGATGTCCGCCTCGGACCGGCTTCGATGCGAGCCGCGCATGCGGGGAATGATGCAAAAACTGCACGGATGATTGCACCCTTCCGCGATCTTCACATACGCGAAGTGGCGCGGTGTCAGGCGAAAGCGCGGCGTGGCGAAGTCGGGGATGTAAACCGGACGGTGGTTGATCTCGACCACTGGCGCGGAGGACGACCTGCGTGAGGCGTGAGGCGTGGCAGGAGCGGTTTCGACAGCCGTTTTTTTTCCTGCCAGTTTCTCGGGATCCCGAGGACTCTCCTCCTGACCGCGTACCGCCGCGCGACGCTCGTCGAGTTCCGCCAGGCGGGCGACGACCTGGACTTTGGCCTTCCCGGTTTTGCGTTCCGTCTCTCGCATTCGTTGCGCTCGGTGTTGCAGCGCCTGTTGAACGATCTCAGTGATCCGCGCGACCTGGTCTATCCCCATGAAGGCGTCTACTTCGGGCAGCAGTTTCGGCAATTCCTCGCGGAAGCGTTGAGGCAGGCAGCCGGAAACGATCAGGCCCTGCCCCCGATTGCGCGCTTCGCGGACCCGGGCCGATTCCAGGATTGTGTCCACGCTTTCCTCCTGCGCGGCGTCGATGAACGAGCAGGTATTGACAATCACGACATCGGCGCCGGCCGTGTCGTTGGTGATTTCCATCCCGTCCTTGAGGAGCGAACCGAGCATGATCTCGGCATCGACCAGGTTTTTGGCGCAGCCGAGCGAGATCAGCCCCACACGAACTGGATGTTTTGCGGTTTCACCGTTTTTCACAGGGTGGAGAAGGTATGCGAAGGCAAGGGGCGAGGGCAAGGGCGGAGACGAAGCGCTTTGCGCGGCGATTACTTTTTCGGGGAAGCGGGCGGCAGCGGCAGCGTGTCTCCGGGCGTTTTCTTCGTCGGTTCGTACAGTCCAGGGCCGAGATCGCTGAGGGGATCTTTCGATTGATGGTTGCGCCAGGCGCGATAACTCATCACCGCCGCGAGCAGGAGGATGGCGGCTCCCAGAAACGGCAGGGCGACGCGCCAGTTCACTTTCGAGAGCTGCAGCATGAGAATATCGACGAATCCCCTTGGTTCGTTGCTCAGCGGCGGAGGTTCGTGAAATTTTTCCGTCTGGCCCAGTTCCGCGTCAAGCGCCGACATGATATCGGGCACGTCGATCTTCAACACCCCGGCGCAGGTGCGGACGAAGCCGCGAATATAGACCGGGGCGGCAAACGCGTTGTAGTTGCCTTCTTCGAGCGCGCGGATGTGGTCGGTACGGATCTTGGTGATCTCGGCGACCTGATAAACGGTGAGGCCCTGTGTCTCGCGCGCGGCGCGGAGTTGTTCGGCAACGGTGGGCATGACCGCCGGTTTATAGCGGTTTGACAAGAGTCTTGGCAATCGGGGAAAACGCGCAGGCACGCTGCGCGGCCCGATCAAGCCAGCTTCAATTGCCCCGTGCGTCTGGGCGGCTCCTTCGCGCCCGCCGAGAAAGCGAGATAGCAAAGCATCAGCAGATTGATCAGCGGAAGGATCAGGAAGATTCCCATCCAGGCGCGCTTGCCGCGCGCGATGCAGATCTTGAAACACCAAACGAAGCCGACCATCACGCCGACAAACGCCAACATCCCTTGCAAGCCGCCGGCAAACATCGTCAATTTCGGTCCCTTGAACAGATCGAGCGGGGTCCCGGCAAGGCTCGCGATCAAGACGAACAAGGCCGCCCACACCGCAAACAGCAACGGCGACATAAACCAGAACAGCGCGATGCGCGACATGCCCGCCGCCTTGAACAGCGGATCAAATTGCAGCAACGGAATCCAGACTTTGAAGGGCGCATTCACGCCCGCCTTGCGACAGACCTGCAGGAAACAGAAACAGCAGAAGAGATACAGCAGCGGGAGTCCGACGGCAGCCGCGAGACGGAGAGCGGCGCCGTGCTGCTGGAGGAGTTCGTCCGCCCTGGCCCTGGCCTCGCGCGCGCGCTCCGACTGCGCCGAAAACGTTTTGGAAAACGACACGCCTTTCCCCTTGCCGCCGGGGTTCGCCGGATCGTATCCGAGTTTCGCTTGAACGTCCGGCGTCAGGTCTTCCAGTTTGAGCGAGGCGACACCTTTCGCGTGCATAATGGTGATCTGCCTGGCGGAACGGCTGACGACGGTGACATTTGAAAAGGTCTGTGATCCGGCCTGAATCGTCTCGAACTTCTGTTCGGCCGAGGAAGCCGGCGTGCTCTCGGCAGCCGTGAGTGCGCCCGACCCGGTCAACGCCAGCAGCGACAGAAGACACGAACGCAACCGGTTCAATCGCGAGCCGCTCGGATGATTTGCGTTTTTGTTCTTCACACAGGGTTCGTGGGTGTTTCCATCGCGCCGCTGCCGGAAGATGAAAAGCACGTGCTGCGCCAGGGAACCGGGTGCCGATGACACGACAACCTGTCCAGGAATGGGCCATGGAGTGGTCTGTGATTCGTCAGCCGGTGGGTTCCCGGCCATCGGCGCCAGTACCGTCAAGATCAATGAGGATGTCACGGGGCTCGGCGCCTTTGCTCGGACCGACGATGCCGCGGTCCTCCAACTCGTCCATGATGCGCGCCGCGCGGGTGTAGCCGAGGCGCAATCGGCGCTGCAGTAATGAGACGCTGGCCTTCTGCTCGCTGCGGATGACCTCGATGCACTGCTGAATCAAATCCTCGTCCTCGTCGGTGCCGCCGCCGTCCGCGTCGAGGCCGCTGACCGGCTTTTGCAGTTGCTGATGGATTTCCATCTCGTAGCTCGGCTTGCCCTGCTTTTGGATGAACTCGACGATGCCGTTGATCTCGTGGTCCGTGATGAGCACGCCCTGCGCGCGAATCAACTTGGCGGAACCGGGCGGCAGATAAAGCATATCCCCTTTGCCGAGGAGTTTGTCGGCGCCCATCGCGTCGAGAATCGTACGCGAGTCCACTTTGGCGGCGACTTGAAAGGCGATGCGGGCGGGAATATTCGCTTTGATGACTCCGGTGATGACATCGACGCTGGGACGCTGCGTGGCAACGATGCAGTGGATGCCGGCGGCGCGCGCCATTTGCGTGATACGCGCGATGGCCATTTCGACATCGGCGGGCGCGACCAGCATCAGATCCGCCAGCTCGTCGATGATGACGACAATGTAGCTGAGCTTCTCCGGGATCACGATGTCGTCGTCGCGCGGCACCACGATCTCCTCGTCCACTTCGACCGCGAAGCCGTCCGCGCCGGCTTCGATTTTTTCCTTTTTGGCCCGGAGGGGAAGCTCCGGCTCGGATTTCGGGAGCGGTTTGTCCTTGGGCCGTTCGTTGAACGATTTGATGTTGCGAACTCCGACTCGGGCGAAA
>DATEKZ010000002.1:0-7377 GCA_035277185.1 Verrucomicrobiia bacterium | reverse complement strand
TCGCTTGCTGCGCGGACCCGTCTCCTGTTGTTTCGCTTTCCTGTTTTTGGTTTCCGGCGCTCGCGCGGATGTCAAATTGCCGGCGCTCTTTTCCGACAACATGGTTTTGCAGCAAGGGACGCGCGTGCCCGTCTGGGGTTGGGCTGATGAGGGCGAAAAGGTTACCGTCACGTTTCGTGGCAGGAAGGTTTCCACCACGGCGACGAAGGGAAAATGGCGCGTCACGCTCCCGGTCCAGAAGGTGGGCGGACCCGACAGGTTCATCGTCGAGGGCAGAAACAGAATCGAGTTGGGAAATGTGCTGGTCGGCGAGGTCTGGGTCTGCAGCGGGCAGTCGAACATGGAATGGTCCATGAGCAGGTCCTTTGAGCCGGAGAAGGACATCACCGGTTCTGCGAACCCCGGCCTTCGTCTCTTCACCGTGCCGAAGCGCAGGGCCGATGAGCCGGCGAACGATGTCAAATCCAGTTGGCAGGAGTGCCATCCGGAGGCGGTCCGGAGTTTCTCCGCCGTTGCCTACTACTTCGGACGCGACTTGCAAAAGGCTCGCGGCGTTCCAGTCGGATTGATTCACACATCGTGGGGCGGTTCGCCGGCCGAAGTGTGGATGAGTCAGGACGTGTTGGCATCGAACCCGCGTTACAAAACGGAGATTCTCGATCCCTATCCAGCCGCGCTCAAGCGTTACCAGGAAGGAATCGCCCAATGGGAGAAAGAGACCGCAGAGTTGAAAAGTGAGGACAAACAGCCCGCGCGCGGGCGTCCCGGAGCCATCTGGAAGCCGGCTGAGCTCTACAACGGCATGATCGCGCCGTTGATCCCATACTCGATCAAGGGCGCCATCTGGTATCAGGGCGAGTCCAACGCCGGACGCGCCCACCAGTATCGAAACCTTTTCACCGACATGATCCGCAACTGGCGGCGTGATTGGGCGCAGGACGACTTTCCGTTTCTTGCCGTGCAACTCGCGCCGTGGGACCGGAACAAGAAGCGCAGCGTCGAAGAAATCACCGCCGCGCCGGGTGACAGTGATTGGGCCGAACTGCGGGAAGCCCAGCTCCTGGCCACGAAAACACTGGCGAACGTCGGCCTCGCCGTGATCACCGATGTTGGGGACAAGGACGACATTCATCCGGCCAAAAAGGAACCGGTCGGCGCGCGGCTCGCCCTCCAGGCCCGTCGCATCGCGTATGGCGAAAAGATTCCGGCGTCCGGCCCGCTCTACCGGAGCATGAAGGTGAAGGGTAATAGAGCTGTTCTGAGCTTCGACAACGTGGTTGGCGGTCTCGAAACCCGGGGTGGGCGTCTGCGCGGGTTCTCCCTCTGCGGTGAGGACGGCAAATTTGTCTGGGCCAACGCGGAGATCGACGATGACAAAGTGTCGGTGAGCAGTCCGCTGGTTGCACGGCCGGTCGCGGTGCGTTACGGCTGGGCCGATTATCCGGTCGTCAACCTCTTCAACCGGGCCGGTTTGCCCGCTTCTCCGTTCCGCACGGATGATTTCCCGATGATCACCGCGCCGAAGAAATGAGATTGCCGTGCCGTGGTTCTGCGCCGTCGATAATCGTCACAGCTAAAGTCATGAACGCGAGCAGCGCCTCTTCGTTCGTTTTGATTACTCTGCTGATGGGATGCGCGGCGAACCAGCCTGAGCAAAAAACGTCTTCGCAGTCCCGGTCGGCCCAACTTCCCGGTCTCGTGAAATCCCAATTCATCGTCGAGAATCCGCCGTTCCGGTCGAGCCATGCGTCCACGATCGTCGAGACGAGAAAGGGACTGCTCGCGGCGTGGTTTGGCGGTACGGCGGAACGGAACCCGGACGTGGGCATCTGGGTTTGCCGGCACGACGGGCGCAAGTGGTCGCCGCCGGTCGAAGTGGCCAACGGCGTTCAATCCGATGGAAAGCGTTACCCATGCTGGAACCCGGTCCTGTTTCGGCCAAAAAACGGACCTCTGTTGCTTTTTTACAAAGTCGGCCCCAGTCCGTCCGCATGGTGGGGCATGTTGATAACCTCCAGCGACCACGGCCAAACATGGTCGCAGCCGGCCCGGTTGCCCGATGGCCAGGTCGGCCCGGTCCGCAACAAACCGGTGTCCTGGCCGGACGGTTCGCTCCTTTGCGGATCGAGCACCGAAGACAGCGGCTGGCGCATCCACGTGGAACGGACACCCGACCTGGGCGCAACCTGGGAACGCACGCCGGCATTGAACGACGGGAGGGAATTCGGACTCATCCAACCGACCATTCTGAAGTGGCCCTCCGGCAAAACGCAAATCCTCTGCCGCAGCCGCCAGGGAACTGTGGTTGAGAGCTGGATGGGCGCGGACTGGAAAAGCTGGAGCGCGCCCGCGCAGACGATGCTGCCCAATCCGAACAGCGCCATTGACGCCGTCCTGCTCCGTGATGCCCGCGGGCTGTTGGTTTACAATCACACCACCCGCGGCCGGAGCCCGTTGAACGTCGCAGTGTCATCGGATGGCATTCTCTGGGAGGCGGCATTGGTTCTGGAAAGCGAACCGGGCGAATACTCGTATCCCGCCGTTATACAAAGCGGCGACGGCCTGGTTCACATCACTTACACGTGGAAACGCCAACGCATCAAACATGTCATTGTGGACCCGCGGAAACTCCGACCGCGCCCGCTGACCGTCGTTCGTTAATACACGCGGCCGGGAACGCGGCGGCGGTTCTTGCGCCGCGGGTGCTGCTTGCCCTGGGCGGGGGTTTCCTGTGCGCGATGGGTCTGGTCTGCGTATTGGTGCTCAAGAACGCCTCGACTGACGCGGCGGAACAATTGCTCTGGACGCAGACCCTGCGGGCCGGCTACGGCATTCAGCCGCCGCTCTACACCTGGTTGCAGCATTGTGTGTTTGCGGTGACCGGCGTCAATTTTCCCGCGCTGGTCTTCACCAAGGAACTCTTGCTCGGTTTGACGGGCGTCACGATGTTTCTCGCGGCGCGAGGCATCTCCCGCGATGCGACGATCGCCGGCCTGACAGCCGTTTCGTTCCTCCTGCTGCCGCAATTCGCCTACGAATCGCAGCGCGATCTGAGCCACTCGGTGCTGGCGACCCTGCTGGCGGCGGCCACGCTTTGGGGTGTCGTCCGCCTGGTCGAAGAACCGCGCACGTGGACCTACTTGTTCCTCGGCCTCGTGGCTGCGCTCGGCCTGCTCGCCAAGTACAGTTACGGCTTTTTCCTCGCCGGCGTCGTCTTCGGCGCACTCTCGTTGCCGCGATTCAGAGCCGCCTTTGCAGACCGGCGGATTGGCCTGGCCCTCGTCGTTTTCCTGGCGACGCTCACCCCGCACGTGGCCTGGCTGCTATCCGGTCTGACGCCGGAGCTGACGGCCCAGGCGTCCGCGAAACTGGACCTGGGCCGGGAGACACTTTCCCTCGCGCGGAGCGCCGGAAGCCTGCTGACGCTCTTCAAAGTGATTCTCGCCTTCGTCGCGCCGTTGGGACTGGTGTACGGCATCGCCTTCTTTGTGCGGAACCGGCCGGCCACCGTGGAAGCGGCGGCGTTGCCCGAAGCCGAACAGTTCCTGGGGCGGGTCCTCCTTGTTGAACTGGCGCTGGCCGCGGTGCTCGGCGCCGCCGGCGGGGTTCTCGGTTTCAAAGAGCGCTGGATGCAGCCGCTGTTGTTTTTCGTTCCGCTCTACCTCCTGCTCAAGTTGCGCTCGCGCATCAATCACCGTTCCGTTCGCCGCCTGCTGGTCGTGGCGGGTGTGTGTGCCACGGCCTCTCTGATCGCGCTGGGAGGACGCGTGTTGTTGGCCGATGTGTTCAAGGGATACACACGTTTCAACACCCCATTCGATGCTCTGGCCGTCGAAATCCGCGCCCACGGGTTCGAACGCGGCGTCATTCTGACCGATCACCACTGGACGGCGGGCAATCTGCGGCTCCGTTTTCCGGAAAGCGTCGTTCTCACTCCCGGCTACAAACACGTTCCATTTTCCCGGCGCTCTCCGGCGCTGATCGTCTGGCAGGGGGAATCCATGCCGGTCGATCTGGCAAAACTGCTGCCTGAACTCGGATTGGAGAACTTGCCCGCCGACAAGCGTCATTCGGTCCGGCTCAAGTATCGCTACGCCGAACAGGCGACCGTGCCGTTCACGTACGTCCTGTTGCCGCAGAAACTGTGACTGTCGGCAAGAGGGATAGTCTTCGCGACAGATCGTGTCGCTGAATCCGGATCAAACGGCGTAGCGGCGCAGATACTTCACCGCAACGGTCAGATCTTTTGGCCAGGGAGCTTTAATAACGACCGGCGCGTTCGAGACCGGATGCGCGACCGTCAGTTGTTCGGCGTGCAACGCCACCCGGCCGATCAACGGCCGCTCGGTCTTTCCCTGCCTCAACCGGTATTCCGTCTTCAGTTTTGAAAGCAGCAGCGGTTGGCCGCCGTAAAGCGCATCGCCAACGATCGGGAAACCGGCGTGACGCAGGTGGACACGGATTTGATGGGTGCGACCCGTGAGTGGACGGCATTGCACCAGGGTAAACCCGGAGAATCTTTCCAGCGTCTCAAAGCGGGTTGCCGCCTTTTTTCCCTGCTTCTGGTCCACGCGCATCAGTCCGGTTTGAACCGGATGTGGTCCCAGCCTGGCGGTGATTTCGAATGACGGCTCGTTCGGCGAGCCGTGAATGAGGGCCGCGTAAATCTTTTCCGGCTTTTCGGCGCCGAACTGGTTGGCCAATGCGATCAGCGCAGATTTGTTTTTGGCCAGCAGGATGACGCCGGAGGTTTCGAAATCGAGCCGGTGCGCATTGGCGAGATACGTCAGGCCCCGTTCCTTCGCCCACGACGCGCCGCGTCCAATATCGCGGTGGAGCAATCTCATCAGATTGGGACGCTCGGGATCATAACGGTCAGGAGAAGTCAGCAATCGCGCCGGCTTGTCTAGCGCGAGGAGATGTTCGTCCTCCCCAAGAACGGGGATTTCCCAGAACTCCCGTGTCGCCGGCGAGGAAAGCTTGATGAATGCGTTCACCGCTCGTTGCGGCCCGGTTGAGCGCGCCTCTCGTCGCTCTTTAATTGGCGTCCGCGGCGCCGGACTTCTGGAACGGCGGTATTCCCGTGAGTCGCGTGATGTCCGCCTCCTTACGGAACCATTCGCTGGAGGCCTCACGCCGGCGTTCGTCGCGCAGCCGGTCCAGGAACGCGGGCAGTTCGGACTTTATTCTCGCCTCGTCCACCGGTTGTCTGGACAACAGATGCAAAATCACTCCGCCGTCGCGCGTCGGGATGAAGTCGCTCGTCTTGCCGGGCGCCAGCGATCCGGCGAGATCTTTGAGCAGGCCGAGGTCCACGCGCCCTTCCAGCTCGGGCAAAGATCGGGTGCTGCGGGCGAAGGGCGGCAGGTTGATCGGAACCGCCTTCACCTCCGCGCAAATGACCTCGAATGTCTTGCCTTGCGTCAGTCCGTTGGTCAATGCCGCGTTGAGGCTTTGTCCGGCCAGATGCGCAGCCTGCAGTGCCTCGCGACGCCGATAATCTTCGACAGCCTTGTCGCGGACGGTTGCAAACGGCTGAACCTCACTCGGGATTCGCTTCTTCAACGCGATGACGAACATGGCGTCCTCTCCCGGCAGCGGTTCGCTCGCCATCGGCTGTTCCGGAGTCAACGCGAACGCGACTTCCGTGAAGCTGTCGAGCACCTTCAGGTCTTTGGGGCCTTCGGACCGGCTGAACGGCTCCGTCACCGCGGACTGGATCCCGAGAGCAGCGGCAAGCTTCTCCAGGTTGTCCGTCTGGTTCGTCTGCTTTTCGTAAAGATCGAACAACTGCTGGGCGAACTCGGTGGCCTTTTTGGTGCCGGCGATCAGCGCCAGGTTCGTACGGTCCTGCTGTTTCATCTGCTCGATGGCCGCCTCCTGAGACAGCACCTTTCCGTCCTTGTCTTTGAAAGCGTCGGGTCCGCGCTTCTGGTATTCGGTCTGCAACAGCGCCGTCAAATTGGTCAGCTGCCCGAGCTGCTGGTCGGCCTCCGCCAGGAAATTCGTGGCGTCATATCGCACATAACTCACCTGCACCTGCTCCGGCGTCCGGTAGCGGGACATGTTGTTCGTGTAAAACTGCTCCAGAGCGGCGTCCGTGATCGTCACCGAGGCGAGGTAGTTCGATGCCGGGAAAAGCACCGCCTGGGCCGTCAGCTGTTCGTTCTCCTTCCGCAACAGCGCCTCCGCCTCGCGCGGCGTGACAAAACTCCCGCTCACGCTGCCGAGCGCAATCAAATGCTGGATGCCGACCTCGTGCCGGACGAAACGTTGAAAATCCGCCTCCGTGTACCGCTTCGGGGCGAGGACGCGCTGGACAAACTGCTGGTACGCCTCCAGCTGGAATCTTCCTTGTTCTCGATCGCGAAAGACATTGGCGATCCAGTCCGCCACCGCTTCATCGGTGACGTGCACCTTGAGCTCCTTCAACTTCTCGAGGAGGATCAGGCGCTGGTGAACCTGGCCGTCGGCATTGAACTGTTGCCGGCTGAACTCGTCCTCGTCAGGCCATCGCCCCGTGCCGACCCGAAACCGCAGCCGTACCTCCTGGTGGGCCTCCACCAGTTCCTCCCGGCTCAGCGCGCGGTCGTTGATGTAGCCAAAATCACCCGACCTGCCTGAGCTTGAACCCCGGCTGCTCCGCGAGGAATAAGTGGGGTCAAAGTAGATAACGAACGAGATGATCACCAGGACGATGATGACCAGCCAGAGCCACTTCTGATGACGCCGAATACTTGCAAACATAAGCAATCACGGACGGGCCCGAAAATTCAGTGGCGCACCCTACCTGCCCGACCGGAACCGGGTCAAACGCAAAACACGCACGCATGAAGGAATACCGCGGCAACGATGGGCGGCCGGGCGCATCCGACTACCGGGTCCGAAACCACTCCACAAACCGCGGAATGCCTTCTTCGATCCCGATCTGCGGATTGTAACCGAGGTGCTTCCGCGCTCTGGCAATATCGGCGTAGGTGATCGGCACGTCGCCGGCCTGGAGGGGTTGCCGGTCGATGATTGCCTTTCTGCCAAGGTTCTTTTCCAACAGCTCGATGAGGCGGCTCAAAGAGACGGTTTGCGATTCGCCAAGATTGAAGATTTCGTAGCCGAATTCCTTTCGCGTGCAGGCGATCACACCGTCCACGGTGTCGGTCACGTAGGTGTAATCGCGCGCGGCCGAGCCGTCGCCGAATACCGGGATTGGCTTTCCGGCCGCGATGAGGCGGGCGAACTTGTGGATGGCAAGATCAGGTCGTTGCCGCGGGCCATAGACGGTGAAGAAGCGGAGCATGGCAATATCCATGCCGTAAACATGGTGATAGACGTGACCGAGTGCTTCGCACGCGAGTTTGCTGGCGGCATAAGGTGAAATCG
>DATEKZ010000001.1:0-3855 GCA_035277185.1 Verrucomicrobiia bacterium | reverse complement strand
CGGCTGGGCCATCGTGGCGACGGGGCTGATTGTCCAGTTCATGATTCATCTCGTCGGATTCGTATCAAAAAAGAAGAGGACCGCATGAACCCATGAAGAATTCGCCTTCCACCAAAACGAAGACCTCCCCGAAACCGGGCGGCTGGCGCGTGTGGGTCGCCTGGTTCATCCTGTTGCTGTTCGCGGGCGAGATCACGGCCGCGCTCCTCGTAACCCGAAAGGACAAAACCTTTGCCGTCTCGCAGTTCGCGAAACTGCCGCTGATCTTCAACGGACGCGTGCAGCCGATGGATTCGCTCGCGCGCAACTCGTTGCTCCAGATTCGCCAAATTACGTCGGTTCCGCTCGAGGGCAACGGCGCCGACGGCGCGTGGGGCCGCTGGGAGGAACTCCGAGAGAAGGGCGACCTGACCGAACGGCGCTGGTATCAGTTCGGCCGCCACCCGAAGAAACTCAAGCCGGCAGACTGGCTCCTCGAAGTTTTCTGCAACTCGCGACAGGCCGACGACCGCTACATCTTTGTCATCAACCACCCCGATCTGCGCAGCCTGCTCAAGTTGGACGGCGGCGTGGAAAAGAGTGGACTGCACTTCTACCGATTCAATGACATCAAGGACCGCCTTGACGATTTGCGGAGTGAAGTCGAACGCGCCGGCAAACTCGACGGCTCGCAGCGCAATCAATTTGATCGCGCCGTGCTCCAACTCAACAACGCGTGGACCCTCTTCATGCGGCTGAAGAACACGCTGCAGCCCGAGGACACCACCGACCTGAATACGGAACTCGATGAATACCTTGCCGGTGTCAAATCGGTCAGGGCGACTTTCCAGGCCAGGCAGGAAAAGGGTGAGCGACTGGACGAAGAAGCGACGGCTGCTTTGCTCGCCCCGGTGCGCAAATATGCCGACCGCTACAACGCAATGGCGCGCATGGAACCGCCGCTCATTGTCCCGCCGCAGCCCCACGGGGATCACGAGCACAGTTGGCGTCGGACCGGCGAAGTCCTGCTCGACGCGCCGCACGAAGACGTGCCCGACACGGTGCGATTGTTCGGCCACCTCGGCGTTGCCTATCGGGCGGGCGATTCGACAAAATTTAATCAGGTCCTCGATGAGTACCGCGTCTCGCTCGAAAAGCTCGGACTCACGAAGGAATTGAAGAAGGGCGCGCAAGAGGCATTCTTCAATCAACTGCTCGCGTTCAAGCGGACCATGTACGTCTATATCATGGCGTTCCTGTTGGTGCTGTTGTACTGGGCGAACCTGAACAACGTCTGGCGCGTCACCGCCGTCCGTCTCGTTATTCTCGGTTTTGTCGTCCACACCGCGGGGTTGATCTTCCGCATGTGGCTCGAAGGCCGTCCGCCGGTCACAAATCTCTATTCATCTGCCATCTTCATCGGCTGGGGGGCGGTTGTGCTTGGCCTGGTATTGGAGCGCTTCTACAAGGATGGCATCGGCGCGGTTGTCGCCGCTTGTGTCGGTTTCCTGTCGTTGATTGTCGCCCACAACCTGTCGCTGAGTGAAGACACGATGATCATGTTGCGCGCTGTCCTCGACACCAACTTCTGGCTCGCGACCCACGTTGTCGTGGTGACGCTCGGCTACGCCAGCACGTTCGTCGCGGGTTTCCTGGCGCTGGTTTACATCGTGCGCGGCGTGTTTACGAAGACCCTCGATGAGAAGACGGCCCTTGGGTTGGCGCGAATGGTCTATGCCATCGTTTGTTTCGCCACGCTGTTCAGCTTCGTCGGCACCGTGCTCGGCGGCATCTGGGCGGACCAGTCGTGGGGCCGTTTCTGGGGCTGGGACCCGAAGGAGAACGGCGCCCTCATCATCGTGCTCTGGAACGCGCTCATCCTCCACGCGCGCTGGGGTGGCCTGGTGCGCGAGCGAGGTCTGATGAACCTGGCCATCGTGGGCAACATCGTGACGAGTTGGTCGTGGTTCGGGGTCAACATGCTCGGCATCGGGCTGCATAGCTACGGTTTCATGGACGCGGCGTTCAAATGGTTGATGTTGTTCGTCGGCAGCCAGCTCTTGCTGATCGCGTTGGGGCTCTTGCCACGCCATTTCTGGCTCAGTTTCCGTGGTCGCCTTCCTCCACCCGCCGTCAAAGGAAAACCTGTGGCCGCGGCTACATGATCCTTCCTCGGGCGTATCTCAAAATCTTGCAGCCGTGCGGATATTGAATCGCTTCCCGCCCTCTCCCTCGGCCGTAACGACTCAGTCAGATAGGACGCTCGCCCTCACCCCGGCCCTCTCCCCTGGGGAGAGGGAAACTCTCGATCATCTCGTCTAACCCAGCATCCCGTGATTCGTCCCAGCGCGGCCGAAGTGAGTTCCCTCTCCTGGGGCTGCGGACGAAGTCTCGGCGAAAGACAGAAACTCCCTGGGCTAGGGTGAGGGCGAGCCAATTCTCTAACTGCATAGATACGGCCAAGTCAGCGGGCGTGCCAAATCTGCGCGCTTCGCATTTCATTTCGCCAGTTTCGCCGCTGCTTCCGCTCTTGCTTTCGCCAGGACGCTGGCCAGCGGCACGGGCGCGCCGCCCTGCCGTTTGCTTTCGTCCGCGGCTTCCATAAATGCGAAAATCTCGATGGTCTCTTCGGCGCTGACGGGTGGTTGGCGAGTTTTGAAGAAACGACCGATTTCGCGACAGAGTCCCTCGTAGCCACCTTCCCGGCCGGCGGGGACGATGGCTTTGCTGCCGAAGGCGATGGCGCCGAACGCCGCGTTGTTCTTTCGAATGCCGCGATACGTGCCGACGCGGCCATCCTTCCAGACGCCGGAAACGAGGTCGGTATCTTTGGTTTGAATGCGCGTGACCGTTTCACAGCCCGTGCCCATCAGCGCGTACAGCGGTTCGATGCCGTGGATGCCGTAGAAGAACATGTCCGGCGTGCCTTCCTGATAACTGCAGGACCCCCAGGTGATCGCGCCGGCAATCGTGCCGAGCTTTTCGTTCTTCACCAGCTCCTGGATGCCTCCGAACCGGAGCGACGAACTGGAAAAACAAGGCACGTTATGCTTCTGCGCCAGTTCGTAAATGGCGATGGCGTCCGCGAGCGAACCAGCCACCGGTTTGTCTATGAACAACGGCTTGCCCGCCTTGATGACCGGGATCGCTTCCTGCAAATGAATCCTCCCATCCACACTTTCGATCAGCACCACGTCCACTTTCTCGAGCAACTTCGGTATGGTATCGACGATCTCGACGCCGTTCGTCCGCAATCCTTCGGTGAATCCTTTGACGCGGTCGCGGCTGGCCGGAATGTCCGTTCCGCCCGGATACCCGGCCACAATTCGAATGCCAGCAAGGTCACCGGTGGCGTTCGGGTTGTTAAAGAGTTTCGCGAAGGCGGGCACGTGCGACGTGTCCAGGCCGATCATGCCCGCGCGGATCAGGGCCGGATCAGCGGCGCGAACGTTCACGCACAAGGTCGCGAAGAGAGTCGCGAGCGTGGCACGGAACCAGGGGTTCTGTCCGGGGTGAGAAGTCGGAAGGTTCATGAAGTTGACTGTTTAAACGAACCGTCGACTTGCCGCAATGATTCTCATTGCCCGCCCCCAGATGGAACCCGACTTCAGATCGTCCGAGGCTCTCTTCATCTCCCTTGTCGTTCAAACTCCCACGCACCCAGATCCGGGCGCCCGACGCGACGTCGCCCGCGAATGTCGTCGGTCACTTCCGGCAGGGCCACTCCCTTGTCTATCGCACCGCTTGCAGCAGAGGTGAGCGCCAGATTCCCAGCGGCCGCGTCCACGAAGTAGCCCTCCAACCGGCTGGCCAGATTATCCCGGACCTGCGCCTCGCCGCCCTCGAGCCGAATCTCGCCATGCACGAGATTGTTCA